>CAOQYN010000060.1 GCA_948514425.1 uncultured Candidatus Saccharibacteria bacterium | reverse complement strand
TTTACTAGTGTAGAATCTATCTTATTTTGTTGCAAAGGTGGTGAGATAATACGTACCTATTGACTTTTTATACATTCTGTGCTACAATAAAAATATGGGGTACGTTTCTACCACCATTGCAACCTTATCATGATCTTTCCTCCATCAGCCCAACGACAGGGAACTACGCTAGTAGCATTAAGTATCACTCACCACAGCGATCTTAATGCTACTAATGTAGCCATCTTACAGTCGACGGACTTTAAACGTGGAGGTTTATATATGAAGAACGTTGATTTCGCACAAATTAAAGAGATTATGGAGACGGCCAACATCCTGGGGTATGATCTATTTCCAGGCCATACCTTAGAGCTCGTTGCTTACAACAGTAAGGGTAGAGTCAAAGCAACCCATATCTACGAGCCGACAAAAAAGGGGATCAAGCAACTCAAGGAACACTTAGAGTCAATTGCCCACGAGCAGCAGGAGAAATGGTTGCCAGAGTTTATGCGCTTCGTTCCATCGCTGTCGTTTCTTAATTGGAGCGTAGAGGCTGATCTTCTATACTTGACTGTGCATACAGACAACGAGTTGTACGTCTTCCATTATGACGCCGTTGGTCTCAACGCAATGACGGAGCTGTTAAGCGAAGCTCTGCTAGACCAACACATGGATACGGACAATGAAGAAGCCGAGCATCAAAGCTCCATTGGCGATCAGATCTCATTGTGCCAAGGAGACTGCCAAAAGTGCCATACCTCGCATGGAGAATCGGCATGTAGCGGCAGTTGTCAGCATTGCAATAACGATGTCCGTGACCGGGAGACTAATGCTGCCATGCTCATCTGGAAGCAGCTTGATGAAGAACGACGTAACGAAATTCTCTCTCATCTGTCTCCAGAACAACGCGAAGTACTTTGGAGATTCGTGAAAGATCATGAAAACTCCTAATATTAGGAGGGGAGCCGACATGTCGGCTCCCTTTTTCATCTCCCTACCCTTAGCTTTTGTCCGTAGTGGGTTCGTCGGCGTCGACTACGG
>CAOQYN010000059.1 GCA_948514425.1 uncultured Candidatus Saccharibacteria bacterium | reverse complement strand
AGGCCATGAAAGAGATGGCGAAGGGTGAAAACAGCAATGTATTCAATGGCCAATTCCGTGAAGTAGAACATAGAAATGAACAAGGTGAGGTAACTAATAGAACTTACCATAATGATGCTTATGGTGCTGAATCTTGGAAAGCCGATGCTTCTAACCTGGCTAATGCTAATGATACCGCGCTAGCAGATGCCTTGGCAGCAATCAATAGTGGCACTATGAGTGCTAACGAAATTGAAGATATTTATCGCAATGCCTCAGATGCTTTAGCGAATGAGAATATTCACGTTAAATCCGAAAACGAGAGCATACTCAATAATATTCGTCGTGCGGCACATAATGCTATGGCTTCAAGTACTAGTTTATATGATACTAACGGTAGACTATTCAATCGTGAAGCTAATGGCCAATACAAATATGTCGACGATTCTAATGTAGAGCATCTCTTCACCCGCGCTGCTGATGGTAGCTTAGTCGAGCAAGGTGGCAGCGGTATGACTGTTGCTGCAGATCATATTATGACTGCTAGCGACAGGTTTAGTGGACGATATGGTAGCACATATAGCGATGTTCATACTGGTGACAGTTTCAAAGTACAACATAATACACCACAGGCCCGGGCTCATGTGGCACTTCCTCCTGGTGTTAGGCAACGTCCTGATGGTACTTTTGTAAATATAAGCACTGGTAACCCACTAACAGGTGCTGAGCTACAACGTGCTCAAGCGATTACGCGTGCGAATATTGAGGCCGATATTTATAATGCACAAAATGGGCTCACACCGCCTACCCCATAGTGTGTCCGAAATTTTAGGAATTTAATAAACCCCGTTGTAATAAGCGGGGTATATTAAATTTTGTGAATAGGCGAAGCAGCTGCGCTTCGACTCTATTCGGATTTTGAAGATAAAGGCAGCGGGAGGGGACTTCGTCTAGAAAAGACGATTGGTAATATCAATGAGCTCTTGCTCCTTATTCTTGAGTTCTTCTTGGCGCCTTGCATATTCTTCTTCCTTTTGTTTTTGCCTA
>CAOQYN010000058.1 GCA_948514425.1 uncultured Candidatus Saccharibacteria bacterium | reverse complement strand
TTATATCACAGATTTCTCGTTCTGCAGAATCAGCGGAGTAGATGCAAGCGGACGCGCACAACAAACAGTCCTCGTCGCTTCGCTCCTGCGGAACTCGCTTTGTAAGCACCTCGGCAATCATTTTCATGAAACAGAAGAAATCACAACCCTTACATCCCTTTACGTATTTGACGTTTACCCTTGATTAGCTCAAATCCGCCATCAAAGATCATTGCCAAACCATAATCATGAACCACCCTTCAAAAGGGTGGTTTACTCTAGGCCTATAAGGCCAAGGTTTACCGGCAGCGCCTAAAGACGCTGCCTTTCACTTCGTTTCAGTCGTATCGCCTTTGACTCGTAGCAAGCCGCACAAAGCGGCTTTTGTATTACTGGGATACCCCTAAAGGGGTTGCTCTATCTTTTCTTGAATGGATCTTCATACTCTTTGACGCTTAGTTTATCCAGTGCGATATCGTGGGCTTCCTGCTCTCTTATATATTTGGCAATCGTGGCTTCGTTTAGCCCGACAGTCGATACATAGTAGCCCTCTGACCAAAAGTGACGATTACCAAACTTGTATTTCAGATTGGCATGTTTATCAAACATCATAAGGGCGCTTTTACCTTTCAGATATCCCATAAAACTCGACACGCTGTACTTAGGTGGAATCGCTAGCAACATGTGGACATGATCAGGCATAAGGTGTCCTTCTATGATCTCAACACCTTTATAGCTGCAAAGTTTTCTAAGTATCTCTGCTAAAGACGAACGATATTCGTTATAGATCAGCTTTCGTCTGTATTTCGGTGTAAACACAATATGGTATTTGCACATCCATTTTGTATGCGACAAGCTGTATGATTTATTTGCCAAAATGACCACCTTTCCAAGGCTGATACGACCTGAACACTCGCATCATATCCTTTACAGGTGGTCTTTTGGTTTTTACAAGGGCAAAGCCTTCGATGCGCACCCGCATAGCGGGTGGTTTATTTCCCGCCACGCTGCGCGTGCCGGGCAGGGTCACGACCCTGAAAAAGGAGAAGACCCCCTAGCTGGAGGTCTTCTTGTATTTCGTGACTATAACGAGGGTACGCCATGCCACATAATAGCCGAACCATGG
>CAOQYN010000057.1 GCA_948514425.1 uncultured Candidatus Saccharibacteria bacterium | reverse complement strand
CATAGTCGCGCCACGCGGAGTCGCCAGCAAGACGGACTTTCTGGGTGACAGCGAAATCGGGCACGAAATCATCAGGTTGAATATTGATATTGCCGCCACCAGCTGAATTGTTGGGCTGAATGTTGATATTGCCGCCACCAGCTGAAAAGTTAACTTCAACTGTGGTTATCGCGGTATTCCCATGATCATCTTGAGCTGTGATGTTCGCAGTCTGAATCCCGCCAACTTCGTGACTTGCCGGGGTTTGGAGCATTCCATTATACTCGCCTACAGCCACCACGCTGGGATCTGAACTAACATAGCGCAGAACTGAGTCTGTATTCTTATCTAGAGAACTTACCGCCAGCAACTCATAGATTTGATTTGGGCTAAGGATTATATGGCTGTCTAAAATAATGAATGTATTAGAAGATACAGGAGAAGACAGCCTCCACAGCACTAAGACCACCACTATTCCCGCAATAGTAAGAAATACCGGGTTTTTAACCACAGGTTGATTTGAGATTTCTCACCGATATTGATGAACGGGCCTATCGAGAAATGATTCGTATGCGCCTTAGGCAGATTTGGCGTCGGGCCTTTCTCTGGTGGTGTATCAGAATGCGGCGGAGCCTTCGATTCGCCCGACAAAAGTTCGTCTTCCTGTTCATTTTGTTCGCTTGTCTCCTCAGAATTTGCCATCTCCTCGTCAAGAGTATCGTTCTCATCAGTAGAAGGCAGTTGGGGCGGTGTTTTCGGAACATAGTCAATTGTTTTTCCAGAAGCATCTTGAACCTCGTCTAAATAACTGTCAAGTGTTTTTATGTATTTTATGGCACCGTTTTTGTCGCTCAGGTTAATATGCTTTATGAACTCGTCGGCAATTTTCCCCATCCAATACTTTTCTGTATTACGAAGACTGTCCCAAGCATCAACTTGGTCATCCTCATTTGCGCTGTCATAATCTTTGATTTTGCTTCTTCGGTTAACTTTTAGCCACCTACTTTTGCGGAGAAACCTTACCCGCCTATCGCCTATTGCTAAGTTTGTGTATTCGTATCCTGGCAACAACCCAAAAGCCATGAGTAGCATATCCGCGTGAATATCTGTGCCCAGGCACTTGCGCACCGCCTTAAACAACAATTCATCAAGT
>CAOQYN010000056.1 GCA_948514425.1 uncultured Candidatus Saccharibacteria bacterium | reverse complement strand
GGACGGTGCAAATCTCGTATGGCATAAGCTATTGCGTCCATACAGTGGTCATTGCCATCTTCTGGCTCATCGAGGGTTTCACCGGTGCTTTTCTTTACCCTCCAGCGGTAAGTTAAGTACTCTCGTTCAAGTTCTTTGTCGCAGCTGCGATAGTGTATTTTGCGTCGCATTACTAGCTCAATGTTATAGCGTTTACCGTTCATTTTCTCTCCAGCGGTCTTGTCGCAGGCTATCGCACGAATACCGTTAGCGCGTAGCTCTGCGATGATTTCTGGTCTGGCATTATCACAGACAAATAGCGCATCGCCATCACGTTCAATAATTTCTTGCAGCTTCATAATCAAGTCCGGTGTCAATAGCTTAGTTTGGCACAGTTCCTGCTTGAGATAAATGTCCCCGTTCTCAGCTTCAAAGACCGCCACCACTGCCGTCGGGTCGTTAGAAAATCCAAAGTCCACTCCATAGCGCAACAGCTTAGCGTCCTCGGGGATTTCGTCAATCGCAGTCCAACCTTCATAGACATTTCCCTCAAGACTACCAATCTCACCTAAACCATACACTCGCCACCAGTTCGATTTGCCGTCTCCCCGCCTTGCCTCAATAGCGGCAATACTTTCTGTATCTAATCCCTCATTATCTTTATAGGTAAATTTGCCAAATACCACATCTTTACGAGATTTGTCTTGAACCAGTTTGGTATGCGCCCAAAATTCATTTGTCGGATTAAAATCAACGATTACTCGCTTTCTTGTGCGGGGCTCTATGTCAGAGAACTGTTCCCAAGTGAGAAGATTACCCTCATTAACATATAAAAAGTCGCGTTTTGCCCCCTGTCCGATAAGAGTTTCAATCGAACAGAATTCAACAATGCTACCATTCGATAAGGTCAAGGTCAATTCTGTCGCGTTCCATGTGCTAGCTTTCAAGAGGTTTGTATCGCGACAATAATCTAGAAAGATACGCATGGCGTCTTTACGTAACCTTGGCAATGAATCGGCAACGATTGTACCAATGGTACTTGGATATTCTATAGCCCACTCCACCATCTGAATAACGGCGGCGACTGTTTTTCCAGCCGACATTGACCCCTGAACAACCCAAATTCTCCAATTATCCTCATCCCACCGCTCGAATTGCTCCGAAACTGTAGTTTCGCAGTATCTATCGCAATATGCCAATGTTGGTTTACTGGCGTATTCCGTATAACTCATTTTTTGTTCCTATTTGGTTTAGGTCTAAGCGACCTCAATTGTAGACCTCCAGATATTTCTTTCTTATCGATAACCCTGCCTTTTATCTTGTTATATTCCTGAATAGCTTTCATTTTGGCATGAAAATCTGCGTCCTGAACAATCAGTTTTTCGAGCTGCTTATCTACAAACGTATCATTGAGCCCATGAGCCTCGAATATCTCTTCAATACGTTCTAAAATGTAAGGTTTTGTAAGGTTTTCGTGGGCACCAGATTTTGCCGTGTTATACCAGCCTCGTTTATTAGTATCAAT
>CAOQYN010000055.1 GCA_948514425.1 uncultured Candidatus Saccharibacteria bacterium | reverse complement strand
CTATAATGTAACCAACTACATTTTTACATGTTGTTCTAAATAGTTATAATGAACCAGATAATACGTACCTATTGACTTTTTATACATTCTGTGCTACAATAGAAAGGATGGTCTATATTTTTAGCCCATCGCACATTCTCAAAAAGGAGTCGAAAAAATGACAGAAATGACAGAAACAGTAACTACGAACCCGTTGACCAGAATTGCAGACGTCGTCTTCAGTACAAAGATAGTTGAAGCGAATGTATCAAGATGTTTCGTTTCCAACCACGTAGGCTGGATTATGCCACCTAGTGTTAAGAGGAATCTAAACCCTGCACCCGCAGATCGCGCAATTACGATTAGTAATCTACCACCGATCAACCCCCGCAACTTAGATCGCTCTGCGCTTGAACGCATTATGTATCACCAAAAGGATTCGTTCATGCGTGGCGAATACTACGACGAGCAACTCGAGCAGTTCTGCAATCAACGCCAAAAAAACGGCCTTAGTGCTGAATTTGGCTTTACGATCACATATACGTTCTCACACGATGGTATGAAAAATCTGACAATCAATCTTTTTGTCAGTCATACCGAACACTCTGCCGCTTGGGGACGTTATGTTAATCTGTGTAATTTCAGCCATAAAGAGCTGAAAAAATTGCCCATCAAGCCAAATAAATTCGGGTTCATTCCTCAGACACCAATGTCTGAGGACGAATATATATTCGTCCTCAACGCCTTCTCAAGACAATGCCGGCGTTCTCTACAGAGCTATCTAAATATGGTGTATAACCATTCGATAGCTCACCAGATAGCTCCCGATTATTATAGCATCCCAGATCCGACCGCCGACGAAGCCTAATATTGGCTCCTTCCATTTACCCTCTCCAACGCTAGACTACTAGCCGCGGAGGGGGTTATTTCTATCTCAAAATCCCCACCTCCAACATCATCTCCCCACCCTTAGCTTTTGTCCGTAGTGGGTATGTCTATCCTCCGGATGGCGCTGTCTACAGCGTTGGTGCTGACGCTTATGGCTGGTCGCGCGTGGCTATATCTGCTTCTGCCGCTTACCGCTTGGGCGTGTATCCTACCGTCGTTGGCCCATCCAATAACAGCTACCGCTATCATGGTTTTCCCCTCCGCTGCTAAATACACATGACAAAACCAATCACCGTCAAAAAACTCCCCTCACAAGGGGAGTTTTTCTATTTCCGTAGCCCAAGCTCAGCGATCGTTCTCTTGTACAAATCGAAATCCGTTCGCTCCAAATATTTGAGCAACTTCTTGCGCTGACCTACCATCTGCATCAAACCACGCTTCGCCATGAAATCGTGCTTATTCTGCTTCACGTGCTCAGTCACTTCCTTGATCCGCTCCGTCAAGATCGAAACCTGCACCTCAGGTGATCCTACATCGCTCTTACTACGAGCGAGCTTACTAATCGCCTCGGCTTTTTTCTCTCTAGTAATCATATATCTCGCATTATATCACACTTCCTCCACCCCTACAACCCCTTAATCCAATTTTATCCCCACCAGCCAACATCATCTCCCTACCCTTAGCTTTTGTCCGTAGTGGGTGGGTGGGTGAATATCGGTGGTGGTACTGCTCACGTTGGCGGTCAGTTCGGTTACCGCTGGTCGCGGGTTTCTAGATCTATCACTGGCGCCTATACTCTATACATCTACCCTACGACCGTCTATCCATCTTACGGCAACGACGGGCGTTTTAATGCTTTCCCTCTCCGCTGCCTCTGCATGCTGGAAAGAAGTAGTATAGGATATTCAATGTCTAGGGTTGTTGTGAGACTTTGGCACTTGTT
>CAOQYN010000054.1 GCA_948514425.1 uncultured Candidatus Saccharibacteria bacterium | reverse complement strand
GTAGCCACTATCTATACTAACATACCCACTACGGACAAAAGCTAAGGGTAGGGAGATGATGTTGGAGATAGAAAAGGACCACAAAAGAGTGACCCTATGGTTGCGGCAGTGTGAGGCACAGATGCCGTCAGGAATAAAAGTTTCATAATATATGAGAAAAATCCCCGCCAGAGCGAGGATTTTGTAGTCAGCAGTATATAAGTTTCTTGCGTGTTTGATAATTCATGAATCAAGGTAGCTCATTTTCTTACACAATACTACATACAGTAGTGTAAAAATGGACACTAATACGCCAGCGTAGAGTATGAGGCATTGCCTTAAACTGAAGCAAAGCAATAAACTCCGCGTTGGTTCGTATTTATACGCAGCAGAAAAGCCAATGCGGGACAGGCAAAGAGCGCCTATCAATGCTACGATTACCGCAATTAAGTCCATATAGGACTCTTTATTGTGCACCTTTTTCATAAAGATACCCCCTTTCCTTTTAAAGAACTCAACAATGCTAACTACTACCTACATTATAGCGCACTTTTATTAAAATGTCAATACTTATAGTGATTTTTATCTATTCTTCAACCAACGTAAATCGTTTTCCGGCGATTTCAATAATTGATTCTGGTTCGGCACCCTGCGAGGTAAGTTCGGCACGAATACCAAGTTTTTTCATGATGTCGCGCAAGCGATTGACTGAAGCATAGTTATCTAAGTCGGTACGACGGGCAAATTTTTCAATCTTTGGTCCAGTGACGACGAACTTAGTTCCATGCTCGTCTTCCAGTTTTTCGACCTTCCAGGCGTTGCTGAGCTGCTCAGCGTTGAGGGTGATGACAGGTAATTCTCCAGGAGTGATTTTATCCCGTGTATGACTATCGGTCGCAGCAGCGGAAGCTATGCCCTTGTTATGACGTTTCACTCGCACCAACTCGCGTAGGAGTTCTTTAATTCCCTGCTTGGCAGCAGAAGAAATCACATAAACCTGAGCATCGGGGTTAACCGACAGGATGCTCGCAATTTGCATGTCAATGATGTCCTGATCGACGCCTTCACATTTTGTCAGTGCGACAATTTCAGGGCGATCGCGTAGGTCACTGTAACGTTCGAGTTCTTGGCGGATCACGCGATAGGCTGCACCAGCATCATCATTATAGACATCAACTAAGTGTAGCAATGCCGCCGTACGATCGACATGGCGCAAGAAATCATGTCCGAGACCCTTACCATCGGCGGCACCTTCAATCAAACCTGGAATGTCAGCGATCAGAAGGTCTTGACCATCGACTGTTGCAACGCCAAGTTGTGGCGTTAGCGTGGTAAATGGATAATCAGCAATCTCGGGTCGAGCATTACTCACGACGCTAAGAAAAGTCGACTTACCAGCATTCGGTAGACCAACCAAGCCAACATCGGCGATAAGCTTTAGTTCGAGCGCTGCTTCAAACTCATCACCTGGTTCGCCGACTTCGGCAATGACCGGTGTCTGACGAGTGGATGACTTAAAATGCGCGTTGCCAAACCCGCCATCACCGCCCTTTGCAATAACAGCTTCTTGACCGTCGGCTGCTAAGTCCGCCAACACGACCCCGTCTCTCCTGATGACCGTACCAACTGGAACCTCGATAATCAAATCTTTACCACTCCGTCCAGCGCTACGCTGACCAGAGCCGTTTTTGCCGTTCTCGGCTTTAAGCTCGGGATTAAAGCGAAAGTCAATTAAGGTATTAGTGTCTTTATCGGCGCGGAAGATGATACTACCGCCGCGACCGCCGTCGCCACCATCCGGACCACCTTTAGGAATATAAATCTCATGACGAAAGGATACGGCACCGTCTCCACCCTTACCGGCTTGGAGCTTAACCTTCGCCGTATCAACAAACATTAATATCTCCCATGGATATAGTTGAAGCTGCGTGCAGAACTGGCTGGGAT
>CAOQYN010000053.1 GCA_948514425.1 uncultured Candidatus Saccharibacteria bacterium | reverse complement strand
CTACACTTAACTTCTTTCCGACATCTCACCACTGGTCTTTCTCACTCCCTACCATATACTCTTTACTATCTACATGTACATTACAACAAGCCTAGACATTGATAACTATATACCACTCTACTTTCTTCACCGCCCATCACTCCAAAATCCGACACACCACCGCCGTCATTAGCCCCTTCTCTTTCGGCTCACTTTCCGCAATCATCAACGTCAACGCCACCAGCGCCCGCTCTGATATCTTCACCTCTCCACTCTTCGTCAATCCATACTCATTTATTGTCAAAAACACAATAAATAGTAGCGCTGCTATGCGTTTATTCCCATCAAAAAACGGATGATCCTTAATGATAAAATACAACAAATTCGCCGCCTTCTCCGCCACCGTCGGATACATTTCTTCCCCACCAAAACATTGATAAATAGTCCGCAAGATCCCCTCAAACTGATCTCCTCGTAATTTTCCAAACATTTCCCCCGCCTGCATTGCTTCGCGCAACTGGTCAATCATCGCCACACACTCTCCTGCCTCCAGCATCTTTCTCGCCTTCGTCTCATCTCTCAACCGCACGAACCCCTCATCATATTCCCGTAACGTCCGAAACGTTTCTGCATATCGCGTAATAATCTCCAAAACTCCGTTTGCCTCCTCCCCCGCCAGCTCCTTCTGCACCATTAACCGTCGCACTATTCCCAATGCATCATTCACTTCCTCCAATTTCTTCTGCGAAAGCTCATTCAACCTCCGCTCGTTCAACGCCACCCCATCTACTATATAATTCTTCAAAACTTTCGTCGCCCAAATCCGAAAATCCGTCGCTTTCCGCGAATTCACTCGATACCCCACCGAAATCACTGCATCAAGATTATACGCCTTCACCACACGCGACACCTCGCGCTTCCCTTCCAGTGCAACTTGTACATTTTTCGTACAAGTTCGATCTTCCTCCAACTCCCCTGTTTTATAAATATCCTGTAAATGTCGCGTCACAGTTTGCGGCGTAACATCAAACAAATCCGCCATCTGCGCCTGTGTCGCCCACAAAGTCTCCGCCCCCGCACCAAGATTAAACTTCACATTCTTCCCGCCAGTTTCATAAATCATTATTTGCTTTTCCACCCTACCTCCAAGTTTAATCAATGTCTTCATTATACTCAATTATCTCTATTAATACAACTTCGAACTTGTAAACGTCGTACTAATTCCCCACCATATTCAATCGCCTCCAACATCATCTCCCTACCCTTAGCTTTTGTCCGTAGTGGGTATATCCGTTTGTCGAACGGCTATGTTAACGTTATCGGAGACTACGGCTATGCTTGGTCACAAATCGTTTCATCCGTCGATAATGTTCGCCTCTTAAGATTTGATACCAGCAATATCAGCTCATCCACAATCGACCTCCGTCTCTATGGCTTCCCCCTTTGCTGCCGCACAAAATGCTATAATGCTATCATGCAATATGACAAATCTTGTGGCGCCGTTATCGTCAATCAAAATTCTGTTCTCCTCGTTTATCAGCAAAAAGGTTTTTGGGGTTTCCCCAAAGGCCACATCGAAGCTGGAGAAACCGAAGTCGAAACCGCCCTGCGCGAAGTCCAAGAAGAAACCAATCTCAAGATCATAATCGACCCCGACAGCCGCTTTAGTTTTTCATATTACATCCCCCACCTAAACACGCAAAAAGAAGTAGTTCTTTTTCTCGCGCATCTCGCCCCCAACTCACCTCAGTTATCAAGACAAGCATCAGAAATCGCCATTCTTGAGTGGGCGCCATTAGACGAAGTCGAGGACAAACTAACTTTCCCTGAATGGCAAAACATCTGGCGCCAAATCCATCAAAAAATCGCATCCCAATAGCACATTTCCGCCCGCGCAGCCCACCTCCAACATCATCTCCCTACCCTTAGCTTTTGTCCGTAGTGGGAACATTGCCCT
>CAOQYN010000052.1 GCA_948514425.1 uncultured Candidatus Saccharibacteria bacterium | reverse complement strand
CCACTACGGACAAAAGCTAAGGGTAGGGAGATGATGTTGGAGGCTCATATTCTCCATCAAACACTACCTAGGTAGAGGCAGCGGAGGGGGAAACCGTAGTAGCGGCCGTTGTAGTCGTTCGACGGGTAGACCTCAGACGGATTCACGCCCAAGCTGTAGGCAACGGAGGGAGATGTAGCTACAGGCGACCAGCCATAGAGATTGCGGCCGACGCCGTAGGCTCTACCGTCATTAAGATCGACATACCCACTACGGACAAAAGCTACGCCCCTATTCTAAACTTCCCGTCATTAAAAATCATCTCTGATTCCACACCGCTATCCAATAACCGCTGTATAATCGCACCAGCCACCGCCGAAAGCAGCAACTTCGCCGTCGGCGACAACCCAGACAATCTTTCAATTTGTGTCGCCTCCATTTCCCCTAATCCAAAATTTCTACCAACTAACTCACCAAAATACTCACTCGCTGCCCAAATAATCTGTCCTTTATACTTCCCCACTTCATACGTTATTTCCATAAAGTTCCTCCTTCATAACAAACAAATGCGCCCAACCCCCAAGCGCATTTGTCACCTAAAATTCTCTATCTCTTATCGAGTATACTTCTCATTCAAATCCGAATAGTCATACAACTCACCGTCTTTGAACCACAATTTAATTTCCTTTTTCGCTTCCTCTTTGCTACCGCTAGCATGCACCAAGTTAGGCACACCCATACCTTTCGCATCTGAATAACCAAAGCTCATGTGAGAGTAGTCACCACGAATTGTACCCATCTCCGCAGACTTCGGCTCCGTTGGCCCAACAATCTTCCGTACCAAAGGTACAGCCTCGACGCCCTCAAGCACCATCGCAATCACCGGCCCAGTCATCATATAGTTCAAATTATAACGAAACGCTTGCTCACCCCTACGCGTAATCATCTGACCAATTTCCTCATAATGCGCCCGATAGTGATCTTCGTCTGGCATCACCATTTTCAAACCCACAATCTTCAATCCTACACGTTCAAACCGTTGGATCACTTCCCCTACAATCCCACGCTGGATCGTATCTGGCTTCAATACTACCAAACTACGCTCAACCAAATCTTTTTCTTTGCCCATAAAACTCCTTTACTTTTTCTCATTATACCACATTCACTCTGTTTCTGTGTGAAACTTCTCGTGTACTTCCTTCAAGTGAGGATCTGTCACATGAGTATAGATCTGCGTCGTCGAAATATCTGAATGCCCCAACATTGCCTGCACCGACCTCAAATCTGCCCCATTCATCAACAAATCCGTCGCAAAACTATGTCTCAAAGTATGCGGCGAAACATGTTTTGTAATTCCCGCTAATTTCGCATATTTCTGCACAATTCGCTCCACCGATCGCGTCGTCAATCGTCTATAATCTCCACTCGTATCTGCCGCCTGCAAGTTTCGACTGTTATTCAAGAATAGCGGCACCAGCGAATCCGTCCGCTTCTCCAAATACCGTTCCACCCAATCTGCCGCTGTTTCCGAAATAAAAATTGGCCGATCTTTACTTCCTTTTCCCCGCACGATAAATTCACGTCGCGACAAATTTATTGAATCTCGATTTAACTTCGTAAGCTCCGATACGCGCAACCCTCCAGAAAACAGTAATTCAATAATAGCCCGATCGCGCAACCCTGTCTCCGTCTCCGTATCAATCTCACTCAACAATCGTTCTATCTCATCGTATTGCAAAAAAGTCACCTGCTTCCTCACTACGTGTGGCAACTCAACCAATGCTGGCTCCAAAGATTTAATGCCTCGCTGCGCCAAATACTTCAAAAATCCCCTAAGTGCCACCAAATGATATGCCTGCGTAATCGCCTGCAATCCCTCTCCCCGTTCATCCTCTAACCTGTTCAGCTTCAATCGAAACTTTCTCAGCAATTCCTGCGTAATATCTTCTGGCTCAAGATCATAATCTTTCCCCGATATTTCCCCCGCCATTTCCAAAAACCGCAACAAATATCGTTCGTAATTTTCCGCTGTTTTTCGTGATCGACCCTTTTCTACCTCCAAGCTCTCAATAAAATCTTGGATTAATTCCTGTACCCCAAGTTTTTCCTCTAACACGCCAGTCACTTGATCTTCTCCAAATCCCCATTATACCTCCAATCCATAAGCTCATTTTACCACACTCCCCTCCGCTGCCTCCAACATCATCTCCCTACCCTTAGCTTTTGTCCGTAGTGGGTATGTCAATGTCAACGATTCTCATGAATGGCGAATGTGGCATGTTGGCTATGAGGGTGACATGTGGTCGAGCATAGCTTATTCGTATACTGGCACCTATTATTTAGGCTTGAGCTTCGTCAGTGTGACGCTCGATGCTAGTACTCGTTGGAATGGTTTCCCCCTCCGCTGCCTCTGCATGTTGGAAGGAACGCACGAGAAGATAGTATAGGATATTCAATGTCTAGGGTTGTTGTGAGACTTTGACGCTTGTTGTCT
>CAOQYN010000051.1 GCA_948514425.1 uncultured Candidatus Saccharibacteria bacterium | reverse complement strand
ATCTGACCAACGTTATAAACTCCACCACCATCAGTGTAGACGAGTCCACTACGGACAAAAGCTAAGGGTAAGGAGATGATGTTGGAGGGTTGATTTTTATTGCTAACTGTATTATAATATGGAAGATGGAGCTGAAGTTTACTAGAAGACAGTGAATTTTGGTTAGTAGTTTTAGCTTATGAGCCTATGGTTTGTTGATTAGGTATGCTTTGGTTCTGAATGTTTTTGAGAGAAAGGGGGCTACGGAGATGGGCGCAGTTTCAAAAATGGTCGTTGAGAAAAAACGACCTCCAAAGAAGATCGTAGGTAGCAGGGAGTATGCAATTCGCGATATTAAATATGTGATGTCGCAGAGACGCGAGTCTAGGCTATACCCGCATCGGTAACTTAAGTTAAGGCACCACGCATGTGGTGTCTTCAAACTTTTTCGGCAGAAAAACCTTGTGATTTTGCGTTGGTTTGGTATAATGGAGATATCTAGAAGGGCTTCGTGGGGGAATAACAGGGGGAGAATATAAGAGGAATATGGTTAATAAACAAGAAGATGAGCGGCGTGCGCGTTTGATGAAAATGCGCGATGAACGCTTACCAGATATTAAAAAACAGTTTGAAGAGGCGCAGAATCGGCGTTTTAATAGTAATTTTGCCGAGGGGGGCAAAGATGCAGCTTTGGTAAAAAAGAGTACCGGTAAAGGCTCTAAGGGCGGTCAGGAGGCAAAGACTGGTGCTACAACGAGTGCAAAAGGGATGAAAAATGGGCGAAATGCTGCCAAAGGTGCAGAGAAGGTCGCTAAGGACGCTGGAGTAAAAAAGAGCCGGAATACGGCTGGCAACGCGAAAAGTGGCGCTAAAGGGGCAAATAAGAGCGCACAGGGGCAAACAGCGGCTGCGAGCAAGCGTGCGGGGTTGGGAGTTTCGGTACGTAAAGGGGAAATGGTGCATCATCAGCGGATGTTGTCACAAGATGTGAATACGCAGGCGACACAGCATATTATTGGGGTGCCGGTGAACCGGAGTCGCTATAATGGCTATGATGGTGCGCAGGTGACGAATGCGCAGCTGAAAGCGGCGCGTCCAAATCCAGATGCAGTGAGAGTAATTCCGCTTGGGGGTGTGGGTGAGTTTGGAATTGGTAAAAATATGACCATTATTGAGTATAAGAATGAGATGATTGTGGTCGATATGGGAACTTTGTTTGCTGGTGGTGATTATCCAGGGGTGAACTACATGGTGCCAGATATTCAATATTTGGAAGATAATCTGAACAAAGTCAAGGCAATTTGTTTTACGCACGCACACCTAGACCACATTGGTGCGTGTCGACATTTGTTGCCGAAGTTTAAAACGACGACACCGATTTATGCGACAAAATTTACGATTGGAATGATCCAGAAGCAGATGGCGGAGTTAACTGAGGTGCCAGATATGAATTATCAGGCCGTGGATCCGTTGAAGCATGAAATTATTAAAGTGGGCGAGCATTTTTCGGTAGAGTTTATTCATACTTTACATTCGATTCCGGGGAATACGGCGGTTGTGGTGCGGACGCCGAATGGGGTGATTTACTTGAGCGGTGACTGGCGACATGAGGAGAAGCCCCTGGGTAAACAGACGGATTATGAACGGATTGATGAGATTGTGAAAAAAGAGGGGATTACGCTTCTGTTGAATGAAAGTACGAATATCGACTCGCCAGGGCGACATCCGCATTCAGAGTATGATGTTGGTGAGAACGTTGGGCGAGTGATGGATCACTATGCAAATGGACGAGTGATCGTGAGTTGTTTTTCGAGTCAGATTAAGAGAATTGAACTAATCCTGAATGAAGCAGCGAAGCGGGGACGTAAAGTGGCGTTTGCTGGGTTTTCGATGATTAATAACGTTGAGGTGGCATTGCGGGCAGGAGTGATTAAAGTACCGAAAGACGTGATTATGAAAATGGAAGACATTGTGAAGCTGCCGGATGATAAGGTGACAGTGGTCTGTACGGGGTCGCAGGGGGAAGTTAATGCAGTATTAAATCGTATGGTGACAGGTGCGCATAAGTACATCAAGATTAAGGCAAGCGATGTGGTGGTGTTTTCGAGTAATCCGATTCCAGGAAATGAACCGCACGTTGTGGGGGTAGTGGATGGGTTGCTACGCGAGGGGGCGCAAGTGATGCAAAATGGAAAGACGCATCTGACTGGCTTGGGGCCGTTGCATTTGTCGGGGCATGCGTATTTTGAGGATCATGTGGACTTTGTGGAGCGTTTGAAACCATTGAACTATATGCCATATCATGGTGAGTTCTTCATGTTGGAGCATAATGCGGAGATGGCGGAAAATGTGGTCGGGATGAAGCGTGAACGAATTTTGGTATCGGATGATGGCGATGTGATTGAACTGATGCCGGATAAGACGGTACGAAAGTGCGGACGGATTTATGTAGGTAACAGGTTATTTGATGACGCCGATAAGCCAGTGCATGAAGCGGTAGTGAAGGATCGAATTCATATTTCGCGAGAAGGGATTTTTATTATTGTATTGACGCTAAATAAGAAGACGAATCGCTTGATTAAGACACCAGATATTGTGAGTCGTGCATTTATTTATCTAGATAATTCGGAAGAGTTGGTAGCGAAAATTAGGCATTACTTGCGGGTGCGGACGGAAAAGTTGCAAGGTGATGATATGAAAGCTTTTAAGGAAGAAGTAAAAGAGGACGTAACGCATATTCTTTTCGACGCAACAGGGCATACACCGATTGTGATACCAGTGATTAATCGAGTATAGATGCGGGGTTAGCTTTTGTCCGTAGTGGGGGAGTTGGTATTGGTGATGGTAGAATCTATAATG
>CAOQYN010000050.1 GCA_948514425.1 uncultured Candidatus Saccharibacteria bacterium | reverse complement strand
AGATTTAGACACACGTGACCAGCGGTAACCGTACTGACCGACAACGCGAGCGGCACTATTAGCGATATCCACCCACCCACTACGGACAAAAGTTTGTTTGATTTGATTAGATAATAGACGGAATGAAAATACGGTGGACTGTACAATAGAAGAGATTTTTGGTATAATAGTTTTAATTTAGAAAATGGGAATGTGAGATGACAAAAAATAAAACCTCCAAAAGGAAACGGGGGGGGGGCGATTTAAGAGTATCAAAGGGCGATCAAAAATAGAGCCAAAAAAGATAGTTCAGGATAAGCATCGAAAAGATAGGCATTATCAGATTTTGGTGGTCGTGTTGGTGGTATTGGGCTTTTTGCTAGTAATAGGCGGAGCAATATGTTTGAATTTTATACGTGCAGATAAATACCGATCTCAGCAGGAAGTGTATATGGCGGAAGTTGTGGCAGATTTGTCAACGTATTATGAGGATTATGATAAAGAAGTGCCAAAGATTGAGTTTGAGGTGGGGGATTTGGAGGGGGTTAAGATTAAAAATGATCAGATTCGGTCGAAAAAATATGACGGGCAAAAGCGCGAAATAGAGGAGAGGATCGAAAGACTGGAACAGTTTGCGGAGATACGGGGACAGATAGAAGATCTTTTTCGGGATGGGATTTTAAGGTCAGATGCAGATGAGGAAAAGATTGCGACAATACGAGATGATCTTGGTAGTTTGAAAGAAAGTTATCGTGAGGTGTTGCGGGCAAAATTTGAGATAGTCGAGCATTAGTATCAGACAATTAGGGATTTGATGGGGGCTATAGCGGGGATGTTCACGGATGATGAAATGAAAACGGTAAAAGAGGATTTGACGCGAGAGGACTATGACAAAGTTAAGTCGCAAGCGGATAGTTTGCCGCAGCGAGATATTACAGAGCAGTACGCAGAGATATTCAAGCGGGTGGATGAGACTTTGATAGAACGGGAGCGTATTGCTGAAGAAGAGCGACGTAAGGTGGAGGAGGAGTATCGACGTCGGCGGGCAGAGCTTTTGGCGGCGTGGCGGGTGTTGAATGTGCCGTATTGGAGTCAGAATGGCGAAGGTGTAAAGAATGGTTGTGAGGCAGCAGCGTTGTTAATGGCGTTGCAATATAAGGGTTATCTTGGCGGAATGAACTTGCGGACATATGCCGAGATGATGCCGAAGAGTGATGATCCGTTTGCGGGGTTTAGGGGAGACATATTTGGGTCAGCTGGAGACGATGCACCGTTTTGGATTGCACCAGCACCACTTGCGGTATTTGGGCGAGAAAGTTCGGGGAATCCAAATGTTGTGGATATTATGGGTGCAGGGCTGGATGCGTTGGACGCGGAAGTAGCAGCAGGCAACCCAGTGGTGATTTATTTGACACTGGGCTATGTGGCACCGACTGCTTGGCGTTATGGGGCGCCAGCTAATTTACATGTGATGTTATTGACGGGGTATAACAGTATGACTGGCGTGCAACGATTGACAGACCCTTTGACGTTGAATGGAAAGACTTACTATGATCTACCACGATCGCAAGTGGAGTCAATTTTGAATGCGACGGGGAATCGGGCAGTGGTGGTGCGATAGGGTGGTAGAAAGTTGTTGAGGAAGGAATGGGGTAAATGAGGATTAAAAAATTGTACAGTGGGATTAAGTTTATGTTTATTTTTTCAGAAAATTATAGTACAATGAAGAAAATAAATTGAACGTGGCGCATTGCGCTGTGAATTAGGAGGCAAAATGGCAACAAAGACTGCGGCAAAGAAGCCAGCGGCGAAAAAGACGGCGAAAGCGTCGAGTGCGAAAACTGCGGGTGCAGCAAAGGCTAGCACGAGCAAGCGTAGCACGAGTACAAAAAATACGAAGGGTACGGCACGTAGCGACCGTCCAGTGATTCGACGAGCAAAGAGTACGAGCTGGATGGCGATTTTGGAGTCTTTGATTGTGGGTGCGCTTGGTGTAATGCTTTTGATCAATCCAGATGGTATGTTTAAGATTATTTTCTATGTTGTAGGGATTTTCTTGATTATCAAGGGTGTATATAAAATTATTAATTATTTCGCCGTGCATGGGAAATATGATTTTTATAATAACGATTTGCTCTATGGGATTATCGCGTTGGTGTTTGGAATTCTTGCTGTGGTACTATGGGAGCAGCTGGGTAAATTGATTGGTATAGCGGTTGGTGCTTGGATGATTTATGGGGCTTTGGTGCGAATGAACACTGCGATTAAAATGCATACGGCAGGGATTAAAGAATGGTTTTATGTTTTGTTGCTTTCGATGATTATGCTGGCACTTGGTATTTATATGGTAATTAGTGCGAGTGCAGTGCCGATGGTAATTGGTTGGATCATGATTGCAGCGGCTGGAATTGGTATTGTTGATGACATACTATTTATTCGACATTTGGATGCGGTAGCACAATAGTTTCGTGCCAGTAAAGAAACGGCCTGCTTGGGAAAGTGGGCCGTTTTTGTGGGTAATTTGTTGTAAAATACTGCGGGTTTGATTGTTTTGTTGCATTTGGAATGTGATTACTGAGGCATGCAGCGGAGGGGGAAACCAATCCAGCCATTATTGTAACCTGAAGGGCTAACGGTAGTAGGATACATACCTAAATTATATGCATGCGTATTTGAATGTGATGTACGTGACCAGTTATATCCATAAGCTCCAGCAACATGGACATTTGCATCATCTATATAAATATACCCACTACGGACAAAAGCTCAGGGTAGGGAGATGATGTTGGAGGGGGATTTTGCAGTTGATATAACTATTCGTGATGAAGGAATTGTGTTACAATATAGATATGCCGTTGTAGCTCAGTTGGCAGAGCAGCTCATTCGTAACGAGCAGGTCGCTGGTTCGACCCCAGTCAACGGCTCCAGTTGAGCAGTTAAAGAAACCCTCGTCGTGAACGTGGGTTTCTTTTGTCCGTAGTGGGTGGATTAGTACTAGTAGTGGTATGGCCGAGAAACTAAA
>CAOQYN010000049.1 GCA_948514425.1 uncultured Candidatus Saccharibacteria bacterium | reverse complement strand
GAGACTCGTATACCCACTACGGACAAAAGCTAAGGGTAGGGAGATGATGTTGGAAGGAATATGAAAGTATAGATTATCAAGGTCTAGGCTTGTTGTAGTGTAAGAATGGATAGAGTATATGGTAGGGAGTGAGAAAGACCTTGGCGCTTTAGACGTCTTGGCTGAGATTTTTCGCATCTTTAGATAAGAAAAATCTCACCACTGGTCTTTCTCACTCCCTACCATATACTCTTCCTATCCATATATACTTACAACAAGCCTAGACATTGATATTGTATCCTTCTTTCCTCCGTCAAACACTACCTAGGTAGAGGCAGCGGAGGGGGAAACCATCCCAACGGTAGTTGCTGTCCGACGGGTAGACCTCAGTAGGATATACGCTTAAGTCGTGGGCAACAGAAGCAGATGGAGCTACACGCGACCAGTAGTAACCGTACTGACCGACAACGTAGGCTTTACCGACATCGATAAGTACCCACCCACCACGGACAAAAGCTAAGGAAGAAGCTCATACTTCTTCCGAGCAGTCGAAAGAAAACAACGACTTTCGCCGCTGTCTTCTTTCGCTGATGCGCGCCCACCCGTGGGGCACATTGGTTTGTTTTAATCCGCTGTTTTTGTTTTTGTTAAGTCTCCACACTCCACTAAACGTATTCAGTGGAACCCCTGTGAAGCGTACCAGCTTATACTTAGAATATAGCACAAACAGTTTGTTGTCAAGAACATTTTTCAAAATCCGCTTTTCCTATTGACAAAATTAGTAATCTGTGCTACAATGAAGAGATAAGGCCTATCCGTGCAGCGGGTAGAGTACATTAAGGAGGTGTAAAAATGACACGAGAAAAGAATTTTTTTGGCGAGATTGGTGGGGAACTGGCTAGGATAAGAAGCTCCTATCAAGAGCTATCACCCAAAATGAGACTCGAGGCAGGACTCTGCCGGCTGCACGATCCTCTGGCAGAGGAGAAGAAGTTGAACCGTCATTACGCGGTCAGCGGGCCAGAGGCTGGCGAGCTCTCAAGATCGAAGCATAGCAGCGTGAACGGCAATACGATATACTGTATGTTCACTCTGCACGAGTTCGTGCAATGGGAGGGTCGTGAACCGATTCATGGGGTTTCTAGGATGCAGGCTCAGATTAAGATTAATAAAGTCGAGTTCTGCACGCCTCATGGTATACTGCGACATACGCCTTGGCGCTACGTGGTGGTCCAAGGAAATGTCCATCAGACTAGCCACCAGAGTATAATGTCAGTAGATGCGCCAGCGGCGGCTCCAGTAGTAAATGTAGGGGATCGTGTAGAAATCCTCTATGATACTGAGACTTGCTCTGGGCGTATACTTGGCGTCGCGCGGCGCGGTAACTCCGTAGTACGGACTTACAAGTTCGTGCCACAGAAATTCATTATGAATGGAGGGTTTGCGAAAGTGACGTTAGACTTAATTGGTGTCCGTCCAAAAATTCTACCATTCAAACAGAAGGCAGCCATATGACTGCCTTTTCTCATGCTGATTTGACTTATTCATACATCTGTGGCAAAATTAAAAGATGAAACCGCTCAAATTTACCACTATTACGCTCTTTCCAGAGGCTTTACAACCTTATCTCGATAGCTCAATGCTTTACAAGGCACAGGCGCGCGGGATTATGGCTGTTGAATATGTAAACTTGCGCGATTTTGGTCTTGGTGCACACAGATCTGTCGATGATACGCCTTATGGTGGTGGTGACGGCATGCTATTGCGTTGTGAGCCAGTCTTTGCCGCAATCGAAAGCATCAAAGCGACTAGCCCAGATGCTGAAGTCGTTCTACCTACTCCAGTAGGCCAAACTTGGAATCAAGATTTGGCGCGCCAATTTGCCTCCAGCGCCGCAGGTAAGCACTACATTATTCTTTGCCCGCATTATGAAGGCTACGACGAGCGTATCATGAGCATCGTTGATTATCCGTTCTCGTTGGGGAATTATGTCTTAACGGGCGGGGAACTACCAGCACTGATTCTCATTGACTCAATCACGCGCCTTTTGCCAGGGGTACTTGGTGGGGAAAATTCGGCCGCAATTGAAAGTTTTTCTGATGGTGACAATCTCGAGTATCCGCAATATACCAAACCTGCCGAATTTCGCGGTATGGCAGTACCAGAAATCTTGCTTTCGGGAAATCATGGCAAAATCGCCGAATGGCGTACTCAGCAGAGCGCTCTACGCAGCAAAAACCACAATATATAGTATAAAAGTAGCTAAAATTATTAAAAATAACAATAGATATTGACTTCTTAAATAATCTATTGTACAATAAAAGAAGAATGTGAGTCCTAAGTCTAGTCTCGTACTCTAGGTAGCATAAGTAGCATTATGTAAAAATGTTCCTTCTGCTGTCTAGAATCGGCAGCAGAAGGAGGAGTACATTATGATCGTTAAAAGCGTACATGACGTAGAACGACTACTAGACGAGTGTCGCGCACATGCAATTGGCGAGCCCAGTCAGGGAGGCAAGTTTTATGAGATCAAGAATCAATTGCTTCGCTATCCTGATGGCGAAATTCAACACCGCGACTATATCGATAAACGTCGTGCTAGTGTTGTAGTCCCAATTACGGAGGAAGGCAATTTCGTTTTTGTAATCCAGCCTATCGGCTTAGTTTCGGAAGGATCACTCGTTGAGTTTCCTTCTGGCTATTGGGAGATAGGTGAGAGCGGATCTCAAGCTGGCATACGTGAACTGGCCGAAGAGACTGGGTATACTACGGACGTAGTTATTACATATACAGGCTCACATTATCAAGATCCTAGCAGCATCCGCCAACAGGTCGACACTTATGTCGCTATCCAGTGCCGTAAAACTCAAGAACAACGACTCGACCAAGGTGAGTTTATTAAAGTTCTAGAGGCACCGCTAAAAATAGTAGATGAAATGCTGGCTCATGGCTATTTCAGTGATGCGAATACCTTCATTGCTCTATTTAAAGCTTGTCGGGCTATTGGCGTTCGACTAATGTAGCTGCTATTTTGCGTTACTGTAAAAAACCGCTCATTCTAACTGGGCGGTTTTAACATTTTACCCCAACATGCTACAATATACTTATG
>CAOQYN010000048.1 GCA_948514425.1 uncultured Candidatus Saccharibacteria bacterium | reverse complement strand
TTTCTTTCAACATTATTCTCTTTCTCTCCATCAAACACTACCTAGGTAGAGGCAGCGGAGGGGGAAACCGTGATAGCGACCGAAATCATCGGAGGGATTAACGCTGGCAGTATATGCGCCCAAGACGATGGCGTTGGCGATTGATTTTGAGACATATGACCAGTTATAGCCATTCGTGCCAATACTAGCGATGATACCACTTGGAGTCCAAACATACCCGCCACGGACAAAAACGCTCCTCAAAAAAGCACTTCTCAAAAAAACGCTCCAGCATTGCTGGAGCTAAAGTTCTTACAGATAAATTAAACTATAGACTATGTATTTTAGTATACATAGCACGAATTACCGTTAGAGCTGCATCCAAGTTTTGTTTCAACTCTAAGTCTGACTTAGATTCGTCGAACATCTGCCCAGATTTGGATTGCTTTCTGAACTCCTCTACGAGGATAGTATCTTGCCCAAATTCGGCTCTCAGCAGATCTTCATGCCACGGCGAAAAACATCTCCGAGCATCAATAAGCGCCGAGGCCATATTCTGATCCTCATCGGGTTCGGGTTCGCGCCCAAACAACGCCTCAAAGACCTTCGCGCTGTCTATTTCTCCTCCTCTGATCCTAAGGTCGTTATCCTCCTCACAATATTGTCTAATGTACTTATAATCACCCATAGCAATTACCCCCTTTATGGTATTTGTATAAGTTTAGCTATCTGAAACTAAACATCTCTTTATTCTACCATAAACCGCAACTAAATTCAATATTTACAAAAATAGGGTTCCACTTTTGCGTTTTTTGTGCTATAATGTAAACATTGTGGGCCGGTAGCTCAGTTGGTTAGAGCACGGGCCTTTTAAGCCCGGTGTCGAGAGTTCGAGCCTCTCCCGGCTCACCACAGCAAAGACAACTCCTTTGAGGAGTTATTTTTGTGCCACATGCAGATATATTTTATTTTCCAAACCTCAATCTTATCAAGAATTTATGCTATAATGATCCTAGTTATGAGTGAAAAAACTGCGAAATCATCCAAAAAATCTACCAGCTCTCAGCCAAAGTCTAGCGCAAAACGGCCAAAAAGTATTTCTGACTATAACGGCTACGATTACAAGAAAATTTTCTGGGAAGATGCTGATCGCAAATACGAAGACCTAGCCGATCGTATGGCGATCCGTCGTCTTTTGCCTTTAGAAATGAATAATTTTGTCGACATTGCTGGCGGCTATGGGCGTCTCGCCGACGAGTATCTTCCTCGTGCAAAATCTGCTACCGTTTTTGATTACTCCGAGACCGAGCTCCAGCAGGCGAAGGAGATTCATGGTGACCAGCTTAAGACCAAAGCTGGCGACATCTACAGCCTACCTTTTAAGGACAATAGTTTCGATGCTCTCATGATGATTCGCGCCACGCATCATTTTAAGGATATGCAAAAAGTTTCTGATGAATTATACCGCGTGCTTAAGCCGGGCGGTATCGCCGTTATAGAGGTCGCCAACAAACGCACCTTGCCGCGTATGGTGCGCTATTGGACGAAAAAGACTGATCTGAACCCTTTCAGCCTCGAACCCGTACACTTAAAAGAGATTGACGCTGATGGGTTTTACAACTACCATCCGAAATATATCGAGGGAATTTTCCGGCATTCCGGTTTCAAAGTTGATAAGGTTCTGTCGGTTTCAAATTTCCGTAGCGCCAAACTGAAAAAGATTTTCGGTACGAAAAATCTTGTACGACTCGAAAAAGGCGCTCAGAAACTCCTCGCCCCCATACGGTTCGCTCCCTCAATTTACTACAAACTTGTAAAATAACTTAATCTCATTGACAAAAAAGTAAATCTGTGATACTATAGAAGTATAGGCATGTATATTTTTGTCTAACTCGCTACCTCAGCTTATGTACAACTGCTAAAGCTGGGGATTTTTCTTGATTTTGATCGCCCGCGTGAACTCATAATCTTCTATCTTTGGCGAATTTACTATTGGATCTAGAAATTTTTTCTGATCTGCATCATAAACTATATAATGCCAAAATCCCTTTACTTTGTGTCTACACTCTATTGACATGTTGTCCTGAATGGTACTTGGAACCTTATCTAGGCGTAGCGTATTCAAACCCGCCTGATTTAGAACTAGCTCTATTTGCTCAAGGCTCATAGAAAGATCTCGTGGTTCTTGCGCAAAGCATAATTTTAGCGCGTCATCAAAACCCCTACCAGTCAGCATCGCAACACAACAAACAGAGCAAGACTTCGGTTTTGGCATTTTTATCATTCCTAGCATAATCCAGTGGTAGCGCCAGCTGGAATCGAACCAGCATTGTAGACTTAGAGGGTCTATGTCCTATCCGTTGAACGATGGCGCCACAACTATATTATAGCATGAAACCCTGTCCATTAAAACCACGCTAGCCACTTCGCCCTCATATTGGCGAAGTCATTTTTATAATAAAGCTCTATGATATAATGAAAACAGTAAATTTAAACTCAAACTGCGAAAGGAAACAATGGCAAATTCCGACAAACAATTGTCAAGGTGGCAGCGTGCCTTGACCGATCTTAACGCTATTAGCTCAAATGACAAGGTTGAATCTTACTACACGGCAAACTGGGCTTCATCCAGTTTCGCGATTTTTGCCACTTGGCGCAAAGGTACATTGCTCTTTACTAAAGAAAAACTTGTCTACATGACTACTTTCGGCGTCAACCAATTCGCTATCAACTATAGCGACATTCGTGAGGCAAAAAAGTGCTTCGCTGGCCTTTTGCCAATGGGTATGCTGGTCATTGCGTATGATAAAAAGACCGATAAGACTAAGAAATACAAATTTTGGGTTGCTGGCCGCAAAAAGCTGATCCGCCAGATTGCCGAAAAGGCTGGTCTCGCTCAATAGTCTCTCAGTTTTAATAAGAAATATAACAACCTTGTTATCGTCAGCAGAGGAGGAAACCAAGCCAACGGTCATTTGGACCTGATGGGTTGACGCCGGTTGGAGATATCCATAAGTAATAAACATCAACGGATGAAAGTGAGTTGCGTGACCAGCTAGATCCTCTACCATTTATGTCATAGACTTTGCCGCTATCGATATGCACATACCCACTACGGACAAAAGCTAAGGGTAGGGAGATGATGTTGGAAGAAAAGA
>CAOQYN010000047.1 GCA_948514425.1 uncultured Candidatus Saccharibacteria bacterium | reverse complement strand
CGACAACACTGATGACACCAACACTAATATCCACCCACCCACTACGGACAAAAGCTATTCCTTTTCACTAAAGCATGTTACAATATACCAATGCGCAGCTAAAATTATCTCAAAATTTATCAAACATAGTGAGGTATTTTTATGCTCCGACTTTCTCATTTGGATTTTTCTTATCAAGATCAAATTATTTTTCAAAATCTTAGTTTAGTTTTCTCTGCACCAGAGGTTGTAGCCATCATTGGCGACAACGGTATTGGCAAAACCACCCTACTCCGACTTATTGCTGGCGAGCTATCTCCGGACGATGGCGTAATCAAGGCGCAAGGCAGCATTAGCTTTCTTCACCAACCGCCCAGCGGACCGACAGAACAATCTGGCGGAGAACGTACTCTTACGCAATTAACCCGAGTTTTTCGCGACCAATCTCGCATTCTCTTGCTTGATGAACCTACTAACAATCTTGATTATATCGGCAAAGCTTGGCTCATCGAGCAGCTGCACAAATATCGTGGGCTAGTTTTAGTAATAAGCCACGACCGCCATTTTATTGATGACGTTGCGGACAAAATTCTTGAAATCAGCAATCACAGTGCACAAATTTTCTCTGGCAATTATTCTGATTTTTCCGCTCGTCGCGCGCAAATCGTACAAGAACAGCGCCTAATTTACGAACAGGTTCAACGCCAGAAAAAACGCCTCACTCAGCAAATCAAAGTTGCTAACGACCGTACTCATAAGAGCAATCGCCGTAGCTATAACAAAATCGTCAACGAGTCAAAGTTGCGTTATAGTGCCCAGCGCATGGACGCGCAAAATAGTGCTGGTAAGGTTCTGCGCGCCACCCAAGCCAAGCTTGATCAACTCTCCACGGTTCAAAAACCCACTGAGTGCAAAATTTATACGACCCAGCTAGAAAGGCACTTCTCTCATTCGAAAATGCTTTTAGAAATCACCAATCTCAGTAAAAGCTATGGCCATAAGACTCTCTTCCAAAACCTCAACTTTACTATTAAGACTGGTGAGCGCATTCGGATAACGGGCCGTAATGGTGCCAGAAAAAGTACACTATTTCAAATAATTATGGGCGAGACTCTATCTGATTCTGGTTTTGTTAAATTAGCTTCCGGAGTACAAGTTGGTTACATTTCACAAGATCGTTTAAATCAAGACCTCAGTCAAAGTTTCTTTGCTCAACATCCAGAGATAGACCAAACCAAAATCTATCATACCGCATCTGTAATGGATCTTACCCCGCACGACATTAGTCACCCAGCCCAAGAACTATCTCGTGGGCAACTCACCAAACTTGCAATTCTAGAACTCATTTTGAATCCGCTCGACCTTATTATTCTCGACGAAATCACGAACCATCTTGATATTCGTGCTCGTGATAACATCGAATCCGCCCTCCAGAACTATCATGGCGCCATCCTCGCCGCCACTCATGATGAAACTTTTGCAGAGAACGTCGGGTTCACGCACAAGATCGGCCTTTAATGGCTTGACATTATATTATCTTCCATTACAATGAGAAACAGGATAAATCCTTAAGTAAGATTTATACCGTGATTCAATTTGCCAGGTCTCTATAATAAGGAATCTTATTTATTGGAGATTCTGCACAGTAAAGGCGCTCCTCGGAGCGCTATAACTGTTTTGCGCCGTAATAAACTTGCTAGATCTAACACAAAATAGTATAATATAGGTATGAAATACTCTCTTGGCTTAGATATAGGTACGACTAGCATTGGTTGGGCAGTGGTTAATGAAGATAGACAAAGAATTGAAGACCTTGGAGTACGCATTTTTGAACGTCCCGAAGATCCTCAGACTGGCGAATCTCTCGCAAAACCGCGTCGCGACTCGCGTTCAACCCGTCGCAGACTTAAACGCCGTCGAGAACGCCTTGATTACCTGAAACGGTTTTTTGTCGAACATCAGCTGCTATCTGTAAAACAGATTTCTGATTTACTTACTTATGATAAAGTTCATAGTCATAAAGATCCTTACGTTATTCGTCGTCAAGCTATAAAACAAAAGGTCCCAAATGACGAACTTTTTGTAGCCCTATATCACATTGCTAAGCGACGTGGCTATAAAAGCAATCGTAGGGCTGTTGAAGAAAAAGACAAAGAGAACGGCAAGGTCCTTAGTGCAATCAAGGCCAACACATTGCTTTTATCTCGGTATAGTGGTTCAGTTGCCATCACTCTTCTTGAAGAGGAAAAATTCGCCAAGCATAAACGAAACAAGGACGGTGATTATAATAACTCTTTCATCCGCGCTGATTTTGAGTCTGAGATCCTCGCAATTCTCCGCGTGCAAGGCTGGGATACAAATTGGATTGATGAGCTTCTATATGCTAATCCTAATGAGACCGAAACCAAAGGTAAATCTGGACTTCTTTATCAACGTCCCTTCATGGATGGGGCTTTAATCAATAAAATGCGTGGTAAATGCCAGTATGAAGATGCACCTCGCGCCCCCAAAGCCAGTTATTCGTTTGATGTTTTTCGCCTTGTCCAAGAGTTAGTTCACCTGAAATATAACAACGGTAAAAAACTTAGCTCAGAAGAAATCAAATCTTGTATAAAGGTTTTTAAAGAGATAAAAGATCCTAGCTACGCCAGAGTCAAAAAGATTATAGGACACGACAAAGACAAGTACTTCCGTTTTGATTATATTCGCGGAAAGCAAAATCAAGATTATCAAGAAAACGAAAAAAACAAGTTTGGTGGTCTCAGATTCTATCATACAGTTAAAACCGCTCTTAAAGATTTACCAGAAGACTGGCAGAAAGTTGAACACGATATAGAATTATTTGACAAAGTTGGCGAGATTCTGACGTTCAATAAAGACGATAAATCCCTTGGAGACGCTCTTTCAAAATTGGATTTAAGCGACAAAGCCAAAAATCAATTAATGACAATTAACGTTTCAGGTTTTTGTCACCTATCAATCGAAGCCCTTCGCAAGCTGACTCCTTATTTGTTAGAGGGTAACACTTATGACAAAGCAGTCGAATTAGTATACCCCGGTCATTTTTTAGAAAAATTATCAGGTGATAAAAACGAGCTTCCTCCGCTTTCCGAAGAACAGCTTCATCAATTAACTAATCCTGTCGTTAAACGTGCAATTTCTCAGACTCGTAAGGTGATCAATGCTGTTGTAAAAAAATATGGGGTTCATTATAACTATTTAGAACAACATGTAAAAATGTAGTTGGTTACATTATAG
>CAOQYN010000046.1 GCA_948514425.1 uncultured Candidatus Saccharibacteria bacterium | reverse complement strand
CGACTCTTGGGAGAATACAATAAAAATGCGTCCTGGTATGCTGTTGAGGCTGTATTATCCGCGCCTGTTTTTACAAAATAGAGTATCAGAAAAAATGGTAACTTTAGACGAAGAGTTGGAGTTTTATTTGCCTTCGGGTGATCGAACGAGCATTATCTATGCGAAAAAAGCCAGTACGGACTGGGAGTTTTTGAATATCGAGGGAGATGAAATAAGGGCGACGAAACTTGATTTGTCGACGGTGTTACCAGGAGTAAAAGAAAAGAAGTTTACTGGTAAAATTGAGAAAATGGACTGGAGTCGGAATAGTGACTATTTACTCTTGAAGGTTGGAGCTGAAAGCAAGACGGAGTGGATTTTAGTGAATCTTAAAGATGTGAAGCGTAGTTTGAACTTAACTCAGACTTTTGGATTAGATTTTGCACAGGTGGAGATGATCGACGATTCTGCGAATCGACTGTTTGTTTTGGAAAATCATCATGTGCGGCGGGTGAATACTACTGATGGAACGATTTCGCAAGTGCTGTTGAGCGATATTGAGAGTTTTGCAAGTAAGGGTTCGAATTTGATGTATGTACAGAAGGTTACGGAAGACGATAAAGTGAAGAAATTTGTCGGTACTTATCGCGATGGCGAGCGTGGAGGCGTGACGATAGCCGAGGCGAAATCGGACGCGGCGATAAAGGTAGCATTGGCAAAGTATTACGATGAAGATTATTTAGCTTATTTTGTGGACGATAAACTGACCATATATTATGGTGTGGTGCCGAACTATTATGAAAATGCGGATGATAATGTGGAATTGGCAAACTTGAAAGTATTGCTGTTGGACGAGAGTTTTACTACAATACCGAAGAGCTTTGCGGTGAGTCCAGAAGGTGATTATCTGGTAGCGACGAACGACAAGCGCTATATGGTGGTGGGTTTGGATGCGGGAGATATCTTTGAGTACGATGTGGAAACGACAAAAGTACAGTGGTTGGATGCGAGTATGATGGCGGCTGTGGTGGATGAGACTTTGAAAGTTTGGGATTATGATTTTACGAACCGACGAGAATTGGTGACGAGTACGAAAAAAGAGGATTTGCCCGCAGTGACAACTTATTCTGAGGCGCATTTGTTAAGTTATCCAGCAGTAATTACAAGTAATAATAAATGGCTTTACTACCTTGTAGGTTCTGACGATCAGATTGTCTTGATGCGTGAGAAAATACGCGATTAGTTGCCGAAGATTCCCTGCCAAATGTTCTCAAAGAATGATGGTTCGTTGGCGGGCATTAAGTTGTCATTGTCGGACGGAGAGTCGTTGCTGGGCGTAGCTGGTCCGGCATCGGTGTAGGAAGGACTGATTTGCTCAGCGGAGATGAGAAGACGGTAGCGTGAAGTGCCGAGCGGAGTGCAAGTGATAAGAGTGAGCATAGGCTTGTCGGTTTCGTAGATTAAGGCAGCGACGTTGCTTGGTTCGACGGTTTCGCGACCTATCATTTGATAAGTATAGCGTACGGAATTATAATTTACATAGATTAAATCACCATTTTCAAGGCGTTCAAGACCGGAGAAAATGAATTTATAAGGATTGCTACTATAGATGTCGCCAGCGGAATGGCCAGTGATGACGAGGTTGCCGATTTGCCCTGGTAGGGCGTTGGCTCCAGGAATTGAGAATTGAGCGACGCCTTCGTTCATAGCGGCGTCAACGTCGTTTGTGCTAATACCAAAGGCGACTGGAACGTCAACGTTGAGTTTTGGAATGATGAGGCGTGGTTCGGGAGAAACGGCTTGAGTGATGGTGGGGTCTACGGGTTCAATACTGGTTGCTACTGAGCCACTGTCTGGAGAGACGTAGGCCATGATGGGTGCGAAAATCATGCGGTTGTATTGCAGAAATAGTCCTGTTAGGATAACGATAATTACAATGCCTATTGGTATGAGTTTGCGTAGATTGTGGCTGCGCTGGACTTTGCCAGTAGCAATGCGTTCATTTTTCATTTTTTCGGTGGCGAGATAAGATTCTGCTGCTTTGGCGTAATATTCGCTGTAATAGTTTTTATAATAATCTTGCCAAGCAGAATGGTATTTTTGCCATTCTTCATTGATATGGGCTTGATTTACTGGCATATCTTTTAAGGCGCTAGGGTCTTCGGGTTGATAATCATCTGTTGGTAACTCGTCGATATCATATGGTGTGGATGTTGGTTCTGTGTAATCTTGAGCATCGTAGGGATTGGAATAGGTTGATGTAGTCTCTTCTGGCTGGCTATAGATTGGGGTTTGTTGATAACTATTCTCGGACCAATTTGGTTGAGTTGGTTGGTATTCGGGCGTGTTAATTGGAGTATAAGGGTCGTTTGCGGGCGAGGAGGCGGTAGAGTTTTGCTCGTTCATGAGGGCGTCGCGTGCGCTGGTAGGAAGATTTTTAAGGTTTTCGACAGTTGACGAATAGGCCGCAAGCACTTTCTTGCGGGCAATCTCGGCAGCACTTTCTTGCTGACGATCTGAAGAAGATGGCCCACCATGATCAAAATCCATATTATATATTATAACACAGGCTGGGTAATCGGGAAATAATTGCTCTGGTATAAAAATGTGCTATAATGAGGATATGGGCGAGTGGCGGAACTGGTAGACGCGCTAGACTCAAAATCTTGTTCGAGCAATCGAGTGAGGGTTCAAGTCCCTCCTCGCCCACCATAAACCATTTATGATCTGTTGATTGTCCGCTTAGTTACTGCTAGGCGGACGTTTTTTGTTAAGCTCTATGTGGTAAAATTAGGTTACCTAAGTTCGTTATTTATTAAAACTTCTGTAATAAATTTAGACTTACTGGCTGTGTAGGCTTTACGGTTGTGGGGAAATTTACTGGCTAGGTCGTACTTCAATTCTGAATATTGTTCCCTGAGCTGCGGATTGCTTCGTAAGATGTCTCTAAATTTTAAACTGTTTTTCATTCTTTGACTGTCTTGCGCCATAACGTGGATAAAATGTGTACGATTGGTTTCTGGACCTTTGCGTATTAGAATTTCGTCTGGGGCATTATTTTGTTTGATGGAATAATTGGAGAGTTTGTCGACAGTTTGGCGTATTGTATCAAAAGTCTCTAATTTATCTATTCCAACTGCTATATCGATGATTGGTTTGGCGTCTAGATATTCTACTGATGTAGAGCCGATATGCTGTATGTCTAAAGCGATCGAACCGAAGATTTTTAATAAGATTCTTTTTTCTGCTTCAAAATCATTGCGCCAGTGAGGGTTCCATTTTTCTAATTTGACTTCGCCAATTTTTAATCCCATTCTTGACTCCTGTAGCTTAATTATAACACAATACTGATAGTGCTTGCAGAAGCAGACCTAGATACGTGCGACCAGTTATAGCCACGGTGGCCGATGTCGTAGGCTCTACCGTCGTAAAGAATGACATACCCACTACGGACAAAAGCTAAGGGTAGGGAGATGATGTTGGAAGAAAAG
>CAOQYN010000045.1:3442-4193 GCA_948514425.1 uncultured Candidatus Saccharibacteria bacterium | reverse complement strand
CTTTGACTCAAGCCATACACTCCGCTGCCACGCAGATCAACATGCCCACTACGGACAAAAGCGCCTCCAACATCATCTCCTTACCCTTAGCTTTTTGTCCGTAGTGGAGACATTAATACTAATGATGGCATGGTCGATAATGCAGTCCACGCTCTCTATGGTTGGTCACGCGTGGCTAGCTCTGCTTCCAATGCCTACTACTTGGGTGCGCGCCCAACTGGAGTATATCCGTCAAACAATTATGTTCGCTGGGATGCTTTCCCCCTCCGCTGCTTTAGATCAATCTTTAGAACAAAAATCGTTCACCTCTGTCATCTCGAGGGAACGCTTAGCATACATGTAGTTTCAGCTTGGCTGGGTCGGCAGGATTCGAACCTGCGAATGTCGGGACCAAAACCCGGTGCCTTACCACTTGGCGACGACCCAATACCTCCATTCTAGCGCAAAAATGCTAAAATGACAACACCCCATACTTCAATTATATCACAGATTATATAAAAAGTCAATATATAAATCACTTCTCTTCTCCAACATCATCTCCCTACCCTTAGCTTTTGTCCGTAGTGGGAACGTCGTTCTTTATGACGGTTTGGCTGACGTCGTCGGCCGCGGTCTCTATGGTTGGTCACGCGTGGCTAGCTCTGCTTTTGTTGCCTACGACTTGGGCGTGGGTCCTACTGAGGTCTACCCGTCAAACAATTACTACCGTTGGTATGGTTTCCCCCTCCGCTGCTAAACAGAAGAGAGCCCC
>CAOQYN010000045.1:0-3342 GCA_948514425.1 uncultured Candidatus Saccharibacteria bacterium | reverse complement strand
ATCAGCCTAACCCCATCAGCCTAACCCCATCAGCCTAACCCCATCAGCCTAACCCCATCAGCCTAACCCTACAAAATTCACTCTTGCCCCTATCAGTAAAATGTGATACTATTGAATATAGTATCTGATATTAACAAGGAGCATTATGCCTGAACCTAAAAAACAGAGTAGCCCGCGTAAAACTGGTCTACGTCGCAGCCACTTGCGCCTAAAGTTGGCCCGTGCCGTCAATCGCCACTCGCCAGTCAAAGCGTTCGAGACCGCGAAACAAACCCCAAATTTAAAAGTTAAAACTGTTAAACCAGCTTCTGATAAGACAGTTAAAGCACGCAAAGCCGAGCAGAAAAAATCCGCTCCGGCTAAGAAAACAACCACCACAAAAATTACTAAAAAATCTAAATAAAAGGGAAGGTATATGGCTAGTAACCGGCACTTAGGCAGAATAATCGTTTTACAGAGTTTGTACGAATACGAATTTCGTACAAAAGCCGGGGATCCGACGGCGGAAATCGATGTTATCGTCGCGAAGAATATTGAGCCATATGCACGTGCCTTAGGCGACACTGAGTTTGTCTATGGGCTAGCTCGAGCTGTCTCGGAGAGATTCCAAGACCTCGATACGAAGCTACAACCCATGGCTCCGGAGTGGCCGCTAAGTACAATTGCTGCAATCGATCGCAACGTTTTGCGTATGGGATTATATGAGCTTGAATCGTCAGCCGATACTGTTCCGCCAAAGGTTGCCATCAATGAAGCCGTAGAACTGGCGAAGGCTTTTGGTTCCGACAACTCCTCAAAGTTCATCAATGGAGTACTCGGTACTGCCTATCGCCAGATTTATAATGAAGAAGAAACATCTCCGAAGGAGAAGACTCATGAAGAAGAAAAACAAGCGGATGCGTCAGATTACACCAATGATGCTGAAGCGACAGACGGAGGGGAAGCAGCCGCGTAAAGCGCTCAAAAAACAGCCATTAGTGACGCCGCAAGCAAGCACAGCGGCACAATCGTCTATTGAGGAAGTCAAACAGCCTCAGACCGCCCCAAAAGCGCGTAAAATACCTGAAGCTTTGCCGCTCAAAGACGAGCGTGATCGTACGACTGCTGTCTCTCGCCTTACTGCGCGAGTTTTCAAAAAGCCAGCTATTCAAGAAGTGGTGCGCGAGCCGACTGCGGGTGGAATCGTCTTTCGCACCAATCATGAACAAAACGACATTGATATCCTCTTGATTCAAGACTCTAAGGGGCGCTGGACTATCCCGAAAGGCCACATTGAACCAGGAGAAACTGCCAAACAGACTGCTATTCGTGAAATTGGCGAAGAATCGGGTTTATTTCATATTCAAGTTTTGACTTGGCTCGGCAAAATTCACTTCCAGTATCGTCGCGTTGACAAGTTAGTCCTGATGACTACGCAGATTTATCTCGTTCGCGCCCTCGACAATGCCGAAATTCCAACCAAGGAACAATGGATGAAGGGTATTAAGTGGTTCAAATTTAAGGATGCGATCGAAGCAATCGAATATGAGGATATTGAAAAACTCATGTTGCTCGCGCGCAACAAAATCAGACAAGGATTATAGGAGGTAAATATGAATCCTACACAAATCGCAGAATATCAAACTTTTGCTCGGGAAAAGCTAGGTTTTGAATTCAAAGATATCAATTTATTAATTACTGCTTTGACACACCGTAGTTACGTCAATGAGCATAAAGCTAGCGTCAAAGAACACAATGAACGTCTCGAATTTCTCGGTGACGCCGTGCTGGAGCTGGTGACTTCTGACTTTTTGTATTGCAATTACAACGAACCAGAAGGCATCATGACTGCGTGGCGCTCTGCCCTTGTACGGACCGAAAGTATCGGCGAATCTGGTGAAGCTCTTGGCTATGAACCTCTAGTACGACTCTCCAAGGGTGAAAAACATGGCTCAAGCCGCGCCCATGCTGTTATCTTGGCTGATTGTTTTGAAGCGGTGATTGGCGCCATCTATCTAGATCAAGGATACGACACGGCGCGCGCATTCATTGATAAGTGGATTCTGGGCAAGCTTGACCGCATCTTGGAAGAAGGCAGCTGGCGCGACCCCAAGTCGTATCTGCAAGAACTTGCCCAACATCATGACGGCGCTACTCCTAGCTATAAGGTACTGGGCGAGGAAGGGCCAGACCACGACAAAACTTTTACTGTCGGCGTTTATATTGGCAAGCAGCTCAAAGGCCAGGGAACTGGACACTCAAAGCAGGAAGCCGAAGGTAGTGCTGCCTCCGAAGCTGTCAAGGGCTATCTCAAGCTTGAAGCTAAAACTGCCACATCTGCCACCAGCCTCAGCTAATACTGCTAATCCACTGACATAGAAAAAGGCTGCCAAGATATTTGGCAGCCTAAGTAGCTATATGGCTACTATCCCTTCAATCTGGTTTCATAGCAATCTGTATTAGATATACCAGTCGCTAGGTTTACATACTCGACTGTTAGCAAGCTGGTACGTTTCTTTGGTAGCTCATACGAAATTTTGTAACAAGGGCAGTCTGCGCTTGGCGTCCAGAGTTCTAATTGTAAATTCTCCGGCCACTCCGTAAAGCACCTCAGTGCAGTCGCTCTGCAGTTCTTGCTACCGGACTGCTTGTCGGCATAGTGCAACACCAGGCTTCGGCGATACACTAGCACCTCCCACAGATGCCAGCGCTGGCTCTTTCCGCTGATAATCTCAGGTAGCTCCAACTGAAATCGCCTAGTTGTCTGTGTGTTTGCGTGCCCTGGTATGTGCATATCCTCCACTTCCAGACCAGCAAGAAACTCCTCAAGCTTTGGTTTACGAATATCTAGGCTCAGCGCCTCAGTACTTGTGACTGCCTCGAAATTCGCATGTTTGTTACCGACATTGCGGATTTTATATATTTTACTCATTGAGAAACCTCCTTAGGGATGTTAAAGAACACTTGGTGAAATTGCGTTATCGCGATTTTTCACCTCAATCATCCCCCTATCTCTTAATTATAGCATACTTCACACAGAAAGTCAATAATTTTGTCTCTTTGTGCATCAAGCCGGACAAAGCACGTCTTCAGTCGTAAACTCTACCCCAGACAGCTCAAAAATTATCTCTGCTAGTCTTGCATGATAGAACATAGTTTCTTCAAATGCTATTATTGGTTCAACTTTCGCCGCACTCCAATCCAATAGCGTCACTGCTGCTGTTTCGAGATCGATCATCAGATTATCGATGACTAATTCTACCACAATATTTCTGGAATACCAAAAACTACTAAATATGTCAAACATCCCGTATTATCTCACCACCTTTGCAACAAAATAAGATAGATTCTACACTAGTAAAG
>CAOQYN010000044.1 GCA_948514425.1 uncultured Candidatus Saccharibacteria bacterium | reverse complement strand
CACCCGTCAGGCAGCAACTCTCGTTGGGTCGCTTTCCCCCTCCGCTGGCTCAATTGCTCGCATCGCAAACTGATCATAGTATCGTACCATCTTCCCAGCATCTGTCCCCCAAGTATTCCCCATAAAATAATCACAAAACTCTTCCCTTGCTCGACAAACCTCTCTCAACTTCCCCGCCCGACTCCCTATATCATCATCTCTTGCAGCTTCAACTGTCATATCAAATAATTCTAATGCACGCTCAAACGATACCTGAAATCTTTTCTCATTCTTGCCTAACCATTTCACTGCCCGCGACACCTCGCTCCCCAAATTCCCCATCTGCGCACAAAACGACAACTCCCCCCATCTGCCACCCGCTAAACCATGATGCTGGCAACCTACTTTATCCATTGTTCCACCACTTCTACAATCTTCCTGCGCGTTACCTCATCTTGTCTTGAACCATTCTCAAGCAGCATCCTTTCCAAATCCGCGTGCAAATCCGCATCAACCGCCAGCAATCGTCTGCCAACATCCACTACCCCTTTCACCATCGGACCATCAAAAACCACCTCGCTCCGTTCTAAATCCCCCTTGCTCATCTCCTCTGCCAAAATTTTCATACCTTCAGTATATCACACTCGCCTCAGCCAATAAAACCTCTCCCGGTTCCCGCCAACTTTACCTCGCACTTCATTATCGCGTTTCTTCACAATCCGAAACCCATTCCGCGCCAACCATTCTTCAAACCTACTCATAATCTCCCGCCGCATTTTCTCATTCTTTACCACCCCATTCACCAGCTGATCAGGAAAAGCCTCAAACTGCGGCTTCAACATCACCAAATAATCTGCTCCCCGAGGCACAATCTTCTTCGCATGTGCCAGAATCTTCCGCAAACTTATAAAACTCACATCCGCCACCACTGTGCCTACCCCATCCAAATCAACTTGTACAGACTGTACAAGTTCAACCTCACTTTTCCCCTGTTCATTGGCCCCATCCGAGATCGCATTCACCTCCAAAAAGTCAGTTTTCTCATGTAACTCAATCCGTTCATCATATCTCAGCGGCACCTTCATCTGCTTTGTCCCCTTCTCAATCGCAATCACCCGCGCTGCCCCCATCCTTAGTGCCAATTCAGTAAATCCTCCTGTCGATGACCCAATATCAAGCACCGTCTTCCCCCGAAAATCATAACCAAACGCCTCAACTGCCCCCTTCAATTTCAGTTCTGCCCGCCCTACGACATTGCTATCGACAGCCATCAAACACCTCCTCCACCTCCTCATAAATATAAAAACTTCCCACTACAAACACCGCCCCACCTCGACCACTTGTCTTTACTTCTTCCAGCGCCTCTCGTAAATCCTTCGCTTGATACCTTCCGCCCGGCCTCACTTCCTGCGCAAGCTCCAACAGCTCCTCCGCCGAAGTATACAGCTCCAGATCATTCCCTGTTGTAAAAACATACTCTACGCCCTCTCGCAACAATGTCTGCAAAATCTTACGGCAATCCTTCTTTTTCAAAAGCGACACAATAAACGTTTTCTTTTCGTGCGGATAATAGGCCTCCACATTCCTCCAAAAATTCTCTATTGCTGGCAAATTATGCGCGCCGTCAAACACCACTATCGGGTCATTACAAACCTGCTCAAACCTCCCCCGATGTGCTACTTCACCCAACCCCTCTCGCGCCGCTTCATTACTAATTTTCCACCCCGCCCCCCTCAGAAATCTCACAACCTCAAAACATATCGCCACATTCTCCGCCTGCTTTTCACCTTTCAATGGCACTTCAATCTCCCCGAATCCGTCATCCTCTACTCTCACCCCCTTCGGTACAATTTCCACCTTCTTCGCCTCTACTTCTCGCCATTCCGCCCCCATCTCCTCACACTTCTTCCGCACAACGTCCTTCGCCTCTCCCGACAGCATCCCCGTCACGACTTTCCCTCCCTCCTTAATAATCCCCGCCTTCTGCGTCGCAATTTCTGTCAAACTCTCTCCCAACACATTCATGTGGTCATAACCAATCGATACGATCACCGATACTTCCGGCGTCACAATATTCGTGCAGTCAAATTCTCCCCCCAGCCCCACTTCCAGCACCACCACGTCGCATTTCTTCTGTGCGTAATATACCAACGCCATTGTCGTTTCGATCTCAAACAATGTAATCTCCACTCCAAATTTCGCCTCGTATTCATCAATCGTCGGCTCCAATTCGTCCAAGAGCCTTTCAATCTCCGCATTTGTAATCTCTTGCCCATCAATTTGGATTCGCTCATTAAACCTCACCAGATGTGGCGACATAAATTTTCCTGTTTTATATCCAGCCTTCTCTAAAATCTTGGCCATCATCTCAGTCACACTGCCCTTACCATTCGTTCCCGCCACATGCACGAAGCGCACTTTTTCCTCTAGATGCCCTAGTCTCTCCATCAAAAATCTCATCGCCGTCAGCGACGGATACTTCCCCGTACTAAGACTAAGAGACCCCAACCACTTCAAATCCCGCTTTTTCATTATCTTTTATCCTTCCCAAATCTGAAACTTATCCCCCTCAACTCTCACTAACTGATTGTCATTTAGGCAAATAATCGGCTGTTCAATACTATAAAATTCCTCTGGCTTCTCCCGCAAAAACCGCGAAAACTTCTCTCGCTTTGCTCCCTCTCGATTCCAATGCGGCCTAATCAAGAAATTTACCAACCCTAGTCCACTAAAATCTTTCATCCCTAATGTCTCCTCTAAAATATCTGGACTCATCGCTTTTTGCGCCGCAATATCTCGACTACAAACAATCGCCCCCGCGCTTTCTCCAATATACGGCACGCCTCGCTCCAGCGCACGCTCTATTACCGCTCGAAAATTGCACCCATGCATCTGCTTCAAAAGATAAAAATTACTCCCTCCTTGCACAAACACCACATCCTTATTACTCAGTTCCCGCTCGACCTCTTCTTCCGTCTTCCCTGCGATATCATAATCAAACACCTGCCATCCACGTCGCCCAAGCAATTCCCGTCCTTCTACTATCCAATCTCGTTTCCCTTCTGGATGCAAATTTCCCGCCGTAATAATATAAGAAATCTTAATCTCCCCTGCCACTTTTTCAAGCAACCTCTCGATATCCTCCATTATCATATCTGCCACACCCCTTCCCCGAAAACTCGACGCCAAATATAAATTCTTCATCACTTCTCCTCCACAATCTCTCCATCTTTTACTACTACATACCCCTCACCAACTCCTTGAAGTTCCGGCTCCTCTAAACTCCCTGTTACCACCACTGCTGATTGATCTGACATCAAGTATACAGATAAATCCGTCAACTTACTCTCACTTTTTGCCACATCTTTTGTCAGCTGCGGGAACCAACCTGATTTATAATGCGGCAAAAAGAATATCGGCAAAATTTCCAAATAATGTCGATTATTCACTGTCTCATCAAACCCCCTTATCGACGTCTCCTTACTCTCCTTATGACACAATACGCAAGACCCCGCCGAACTCCCCATCCAAACTTTTTCCTCCAATATCTCCGCCAAAACATTCACAAAACCAGTCTTCTCAAGAACGTCTTTTAAATAATCAGTCTGCCCACCAAAACAAAATACCACATCACATCCTATTATTCTTTCCCTAACATACTCTATAGTGTGTGCTTGCAAATCCAACAACTCTATCGTCCCACCAAAATTCTCGGCAATCTCACTCAAGCCCTCAATCAACCAACGACAATCTCCTTTTTCCGCTTTAATCGCCTCATTCAAGACCACAAAATTAATCTCCTTGCGTGATTTTCCAACCAACTCTTCACAAGCCTTAATAATTGACTCATTCGTAAATCCCGACGACGCCAAAATTGCTTTCATCATTTCTCCCTTTCCCCTTATTATACCATCAAACCTTCTTAATTCTTCTTAGCTATGGAATCGAGCAACTTCAGACTTGCCATAACCGTTTCATAAGGTTAGTGGTTGTTGATTATGACAACCACTATATTTTGTTGTACGGACTTTGAACGATTGCAAAGTAGCCGCAACAACCCAGAAAGCAAAATATCCTCATATTAACAAACATAAGTATATTCAATCACTTGCTTCCTCCATCAAACACTACCTAGGTAGAGGCAGCGGAGGGGGAAACCGTACCAACGGTTGTAATAGGAAGATGGCACGAGGTCTATGGAAGTAAAAATAATGCTAAAACCAGAATCATTTGATGAAGAGATACTCGACCAACTATATCCATTGCTACCAATTACATAGGCTTTCCCATCATGCAAGTTAACAGTCCCACTACGGACAAAAGC
>CAOQYN010000043.1 GCA_948514425.1 uncultured Candidatus Saccharibacteria bacterium | reverse complement strand
CACCAGTTCCTTGATAAGCTCTGGCTTGAGGTAGTTTGTATTTCCCGCCTCGCCAGTAGAAATCTTAATAGCAACTTTGCCTGGAAGTACTACTCCTAGATTTTCGTAGACTCTCACCAGCGCGGCTGGTGAGATTTCTCGGGAGAAATATACCTTACTTTTGCTCATTTTACCTCCTTGTTGTTATCAGTTGAGCCAAAGCCACCTTGGCGCGCGCCATGAGCAACATCATCATCAACAGTGAGAAACTTTTGAAAAATAACCTGCGCAATGCGATCGCCTTTTTTAATATGAAGATCATGGTCCGCAACATTGAAGGCTAGCACCTGGAAATGCCCATCGTTGTTAGAATTTTCGTAATAATCAGCGTCAACTACACCGACACCGTTTGCAAGCACAATGCCTTTACTCGATCCAGAGCTACGATTAAAAATATAATAACACTCATCAGACTGACAGTAAGCCTTGAGTCCAGTCGGGATAAAGGTGGGCTTGATGCCAGGTCGAAAAGTCGGTATTACGACGTCATCGGCAGCAGCTATATCATAGCCAGCAGAATGAGCTGTACTGCGATGAGGCAATTCAATTCCACGATTTTCCCACCCCTTGGCAACTTCAAAACCTCGCTCTCTCATACTATATATTATAGCACGCTTTATGCTATAATCATTTACTCGACATCGGCAAATTGAGAATTATAAAGCTCAGCATAAAAACCTGCCTGAGCTAGCAACTCATCATGTGTGCCTTGTTCAATAATATTACCTTCCTTCATAACAAGGATAAGATCGGAATTACGGATGGTTGACAAACGATGCGCAATGACAAAACTAGTACGACCGCGCGTGAGCTTTGCGAAAGCATCCTGGATAAGTTGTTCAGTGCGTGTATCGACGTTACTGGTTGCTTCATCAAGAATCATCATCGGCGGATTTGCCACCATGGCGCGCGCGATGGTCAAAAGCTGCTTCTCACCAGCTGAAATATTATCAGAGTCTTCGGAAATTACGGTACGATAACCATGCGACAAGGATTCAATGAAATGATGTGTGTTGCTAGCTTCGGTAGCGCGAACGATATCATCATGTGTGGCGTGAGTATTACCGTAGCGCAAATTTTCTTCGATAGTACCAGAAAATAGCCATGTATCTTGTAATACCATGCCGAAAAGCTGGCGTACGTCGGCTCGTTGCATTTCTTTAGTTGGCACGCCGTCGATCGTAATATAGCCACTATCAGGATCGTAGAAGCGCATCAGGAGATTAATAATTGTGGTTTTACCAGCACCAGTGGGACCCACAATTGCAACTTGCATACCAGGTTCAATTTTGACAGAGAAATCTTTAATGATTGGATGCTCTTTGTCGTAAGAGAAGTTGACATGATGAAACCCGACTGCACCTTTGATACTGTCAATTTTGAGCGCTGGCTCAAGATCGGGCGCCTCTTCTGGTTCTTCGAGAAAATTAAAGATACGCTCAGCGGCAGCCAGTGTTTGCTGAATGCTGGAAGAAATCTGCGAAATTTCAGTGATAGGGCGGTTAAATTGGCTGACGTATTGCAAGAATGCCTGTACACTACCAATAAGTAGGGTGCCGTCAATCGCCATGCGCCCACCAACAACACAAATTGCGACATAGCTCAGATTGGTGAACATGTTGGTAATTGGAAAGGCTAAAGCCGAAAGAAAATTAGCTTTCCATGTCATCTCGCACAATTTACTATTGGACCTCTGAAAGTCAGAAATAGCGGTTTGCTCATAGCTGTTTGCCTTAATGATATTTTGCCCCGAAAAATCCTCCTCAATTGCGCTATTGAGTGTGCCAAAAGTAGCTTGCGCGGTGCGGAAATAGTCTTGAGATTTTTTAGCAATGAGGGCTATAAAAATCAACGAGAGCGGCACAGCAACGAGTGCAATTACCGAGAGCCAAACTGAAATCGTCATCATCATAACCAAGATGCCGACAATCATGGTGAGGCTCGTGATGATCTGCGTAAGGACGTTAGCTAAAGTATTTGCAACAGTGCCAACATCATTGCTCATGCGCGAAAGCGTATCTCCAACTTGGTGTTGATCGAAATAAGAGATAGGCAGATGGGCGATTTTGACAATAATTTCGGCACGCATTTTGCGCGCATAACGCGCCGAAACGATAGATAAGATTGCGCCCTGGATATAATTTAAGGTTACAGAAATAACATAGAGAATGATTAGAATGATCGCTAGATGACCAATCCGACCCCAATCCATAGCGGCGTTAAGCTCTTCCGGCGATGGCATTTGACCATTAGCTTGCAGGACTGCTTTTTGGTAATCTTCTACGGCAGAGTTGGTCATTTGCCCCAAAATCTTTGGACCAAAAATCGAACAAACGGTGGCAGCAATCGCTAAAAGTATCGCGAAGAAAATCGGTAACTTCCAAGGGTGAAGAGAGCGAGCAAAAAGCTTGAAAGCACGACCAAGACTTTTTGGTTTTTCGGTAGAATGACCAGATTTAGGCATGTTTTTTCTCCTCCGACTTTGTTAATTGTGCGCTTTTCTTGATTTCAGCTTGGAATTCTCGTTCAGATAGCTGGGATTGAGCGATCTCGCGATAAACCTTACATTTGCGCAATAGTTCAAGGTGCGTACCTTTACCTACTACTTTGCCTTGATTTAAGACTACAATTTGATGAGCATCTTTAATAGTGCTAATACGCTGCGCTACGATCAAAGTGACCGCATCCTTGGTGATCGTTTTTAAATCGTGACGTAGTTTGGCATCAGTTTTCATATCCAGTGCCGAGAAAGAGTCGTCAAAAATATAGATATCTGGATCCTTGGCGATGGCACGGGCGATTGATAAGCGTTGACGCTGACCTCCAGAAACATTGGTGCCACCTTGAGCGATATGAGAATCATATTGTTTCTCAAACTTTTTGATAAACTCGGCTGACTGCGAGATGCGCGCCGCGAGCTTGAGACGTTTATTGTCGGCCTCGGGAGCACCAAAAAGGATATTGCTTTTAACTGTACCTTCAAACAATACGCCGCGCTGCGGGACGTAACCAATACGACGCATAAGGTCGGATTCGGAATAATCTTTGATATTAATGTCGTTAATTTTGATTTCGCCAGCCGTTGCTTCATAGAAACGCGGTACAAGATTAATCAAAGTAGACTTACCCGAGCCAGTAGAGCCGATGAAAGCCGTTGTTTCCCCGGCGTGAGCCACAAATGAGACGTCTTGAAGAACTTTTTCTTCAGCACCACTATAAGCAAAATCAACGTGAGAAAATTCGACTGACGGCGCCAGGCTGGGCTTGCCAATAGTTTGCGGCTTCCAAATAATCTTCGACTTTGTATCCAATACTTCGTTGACGCGCTTTGCTGAAACACTGGCACGCGGCAGGACCACGAATAGCATTGTGAGGAAGAGGAAAGACATTACGACCTGGATCGCATATTGCATAAAGGCCATCATGTTGCCTAGGTAGGCAAAGTCTCGAGTAATCAAGGTAATACCAATCCAGACACACAGCAGCGCAGTACCATTGAAGACGAGACTAATGAGCGGATTTTCGAGTGATAAAATTACGTCTACCCATGCATTCAAATGCGAGAACTCTTTGTTGGTGCGTTCAAACCGGTTTTGTTCTAACTTTTCATTATTGAAAGCGCGGATCACGCGCAAACCAGTGAGGTTTTCACGTGTGAGTAAGGTGACACGGTCGGCAAGTTTTTGAATAATTTTGAACTTTGGCATGACGATTGACATAATAAGCACGGTCAAGAAGAGGATCACGCCGACGGCGAGCGCAATGATCCAGGTCATGTCAGGCGCAGTGGCGATAGCTTGGCCAATTGCGAGGATACAAGTCAGCGGAGCGCGTAGTCCCATTGACAAAGTCATCACAATGGCTTGCTGTACTTGGAAAATATCCGAAACAGTACGCGTAATCAGTGAAGCCGTAGAAAAATTATCAATTTCCGATGTACTAAGACTCAGCACATGCACAAAAAAATCACTACGGATATCGCGAGTAATCCGAGCTCCAATCCAAGATGATAAAAAATTGGCGGTAAAAGCACAGATGGAGCTCACGAGTGCAAATCCAATCATACCGACACCAGTTCCCCAAACATAATCAAGATCACCTTGCATAATTCCCCGGTTAATGATGTTAGCCATCATAGCTGGGAGCTGGAGGTTAGTCCAGACCTGAATCGCAATTGCTGCGAACAATAACCCAGTTTGCCAAAGATAGGGTTTTAAGTATTTATATAACTTAAGCATTTGACTATTGTAGTGTTAATTTTTAATTAAGTCAATACCGACGCGACAGTAAAGCTGAGTTAGCACGTATAAAGTCCTCTACCTTTGCAACATTTGGATAGGAGTCTTACACTGTAATC
>CAOQYN010000042.1 GCA_948514425.1 uncultured Candidatus Saccharibacteria bacterium | reverse complement strand
CCGCCATGGCCACCAAGTCGCCCTGCTTGCGCCGACCGCTATTCTTGCTACGCAACATTTTGAAAGTCTAGGCGAACTTTTTAGCGTATTGGCTGGCGCCCTGCAACGCGAAAAGATTGCTTGGCGTATGCCGCGAGTTGCCCTTTTGACTGGCTCTACGCGCGACAAACGCCAACTTAAGCGGCTGATTGAGCAAGGTGAGATTGACTTCGTAATCGGAACCCATGCGCTTTTGACGGATGACACGCATTTTCGCTCCTTGGCTTTCTGTATTATTGATGAGCAGCATCGTTTTGGGGTGGGGCAGCGCCAAAAGCTTCTCCTCAAATCACCTGAAAATACCGCTCCGCACCTTCTTTCTATGACCGCTACGCCGATTCCGCGTTCGCTCCAACTCACGGTTTTTGGCGATCTAGACGTCTCCATCCTCAACGAGTTACCACCCGGGCGTCAACCTATCACGACCAAGATTCTTCCTGAAGTCCAGCAGGCTGATGAGCTTTATCCTGCCATCCGCAAGCTGCTTGCTAAAGGGCAACAAGTCTATTGGATTTGTCAAGTGATCGAAGAGAAAAACGCCAATACTGCTACACCCGTGACTCAGCAAGCCAAAAAATTAATGCAAATTTTCCCCGACATCAAAGTCGACATGCTTCATGGAAAGATGAAGCCCGACGAAAAAGATGCTATCATGACCCGCTTCGCAGAAAACCAGATTCAGATTCTCGTCTCGACTACGGTAGTCGAAGTAGGGGTAAACGTGCCTAATGCCAACATGATTGTAATTGGCGACGCCGAAGGCTATGGTCTAGCACAGCTCCATCAGCTTCGCGGTCGTGTAGGTCGCGGCGATCAGCCCGCTAGCTGTTATCTGCTCACTACAGGCGAGGGTAAACCATCAAAACGTCTTCGGGAAATGGAGAAGTCTACCGACGGATTTTACCTTGCCGAAGTCGACCTCAAGATCCGCGGTCCAGGCGAAATCTATGGCTCACAGCAGCACGGTGAACTCAACCTACAGGTCGCTAACTTGACAGATACTGAACTTATCGCTCAGGCTAGCCATCACGCCGCCGAATTTGTCAAACATCCAGAAAATCTTGAACAGTATCCTGAGCTAGCCACGCGCATTAAGAAATACCAACAACTTACTACTCTAAACTAGCAACCAAGGCGATAAATATTGACTTTTATCAAAAAGTGTGCTATAATGGAAGTATGGGGTAGTTACATGTCGTGACCGCCTAGTGTATGTGAGGCCAAATCGCCTCTGTAATTTTAAAAAGACTTATTTTAGGGGGTGGTAAAAAATGTCAGCTAAAACCTGGCATCATTATAAGACTTGGGCGATCCGCCTTGCTCTTACTATAGTCGTGGCAATCTCTGTGGCAGTGATTGCGCAGAAGATATGGCTAAGTAGTTATAGCAACGTTGACCACGGCAACACGCTTGCCGAGGTCATGGAGGGACTTCGTCGGGAAGACGTAGAGGTGCTAGCAGCTTTTACGTCTAATGGGAAGAAACTTTTTGAATATACGGAGTCTAAAAAGAAGAATGTGCGCATTCAAGAACGCCACGAAAAACTTCTTGATGATTATGAAGGGCTTATCATCCTCCATAATCATCCGACTGCTGAAGAGGCGTCGTTTTCGTCTAGCGATTTAAAATGTCTCGCAGAAAGAAATGCTGCATATGGCATAGTCGTTAGCAAGAACCGTTCCTACGTTCTCGCGGCCAATGGGCGCTGGGGTTGGGCGAGTCAGATCACGGAATATATTGAACGTAGATCTGATCAAAAAAAGAAGCTTTTGGTTGAGGACGAAAAAGGCGAATCCTTTATTACCCATGTTACCGATAAAAGCATCATGTCAGGCGTGGCGGAGGAGTTTGGCATGGAATACTACGAATGGCCAATCAAAGAGGCCTCAAGCGTCGAAATCTCCGACGCAATCATAAAATAATAATAAGTCTTCGATCGAAGATAGAGGCGCATCATTCTAGATGCGCCTATTCTCGTGTTATAATTATAGATAATGTATTCTACAACAACTCTCGCCAAAAATTCAAAATTCAATGGTAAGCTGGTGGGAACGCATCAATTACTGGACAAGGCTGCCCGCAAGCTCCTCGCAAAACATCTTCCGCGAGGTAAATTTTTTCCCGCTAGTCAAGACATTTTGCAATTTGAAGGTGCTCGTGGCCCTGACGGACTGAAACGCAAAAGTCCCGATCAAGATGACCCTTCGCATATGTTCGGTGAAAATAATGGTGCGGATTTGATCCAGCAAATTATGGATCACCGCTATAATCTTGTCCAAGCCCTCAAAAAACACGACCAAGTCCGCGCTGCTTTTGAGGCTGCCTGGATGGCGCACAAGATCACAGATAGTTTGACTCCTGCACACCACTTTCCGCTTTCGGAGGCCAAGGAAGAGCTAATGTCAAACAAAGAGTTTGTCAAAATCTTCGGTGAGCCAATTAAAGGTATTGTGCACGGACGCAGCGCCCTTGAGACCGCGCGTAATAATTGGATTTTTTGGGGTGCTGGTGGCTGTATGTCTAAGCATCTAGGATATGAATATGGCGTCGCCGTCATTGCTGCCGCTTTGCCGCAACGCTCAATCATGCCTCACGTTAACGCGGAAGAGTTTTGTCTAGTCGAACCCAAGAAGGTACTTTATGAGGCGATTGATCGACTGGAGATCATAAAAATGTATGATCATTTTCGAAAAGATGGCTGGACGGTTGATCTTGCTTTGGCCACTAAAAATCAGCTTTTGCCTGAGATTGTGCGCGTCGTGGCTCTCCTTTGGTATTCTGCAGCTGAAGAAGCCTATGGGTTGCATCGCACCAGAAAGCGCAACAAATGATTACCGATTTGACTGTTATCTCTGGCAAATATAAGGGAACAAAACTTGCCTCACCGCGTCATGTCGCTACTCACCCAATGGGCGCTCGGGAAAAAAATGCACTTTTCAATATGCTGCAACCATGGATTCAGGGGGCTACCGTTCTCGATGCCTACGCCGGATCTGGTGCATTGGGTATTGAAGCCCTTAGTCGTGGTGCTACAGAAGTAGTTTTTGTCGAACGCGCAGCACCTGTCGTGCGTACATTGCGCGAGAACCTTGGACGCGTCCAAGCGCAAACTGAGCTTGTTGCTGGGAATGTTGTAGACTTTGCTAGCAACCCGAATTGGCAAGGCAAATTCGATCTTATTATCGCCGATCCGCCATATGATGATTTTAGATTGCAGGAAATCGAGACTTTGGAGGTGCTGCTTGTGACGGATGGTGTGCTTGCGCTATCTTATCCTGGCAAATTGGGCGAACTACAGTTATCTGATCTTACTTTGGTTGCAAATCGCCGCTACGCTGCCGCCAGAATTGGAATTTATCAAAAACATGATAAGATTAGATAAATAGGAGGTAAATTTATGGAATCAGCGCAGAAAACAAGCGCCAAATCAAATACAAAGCAGAATCAAACAGAATCTAACACTCAGGCACCCAAAAAGCCAATCCAAATTATAGCCATAGTAGTTGCAGTTATTGCTGGTTTGGCGCTCATCGGCCTGTATTTTCTTCTGAACGTAGAAAATCATACCAATAATGACTCTGACACAATCGAGGAGGAGACGATCAGCGCTAATTGCTCGGCCACCGAGTGTCTTGCCAAACTTGCAACTAGTGACGGTGTTGAAAAAATTACCGAAATTATTGGTGTCGAACCGGAAACTGACGAAGCCGCTGGTACCGCCAAGTGGAAACTTAGTAGTAAAGAGAGTATCGCCCGCGAGAAAAGTGGCAGTAGCTACATTTTGCAAGCAACTATTGATAAAACCAAAATCGCAAGTCACGATCTAGACTTTTCGATTTTTGGTGATCTCAAAAGCGAACTTGAGGGCGGGAACTCATTTACCTATGACGAGTTGGTGCAGCGCTTGGGCGGGAACGCAGGTACGCTTGCTGGAAAAACTGATACTTCAAAGCGCTACGTTTGGGTCAATGGCCAGAATCAGACCTTCAGTGCAACTTTCTCGGATAAGACTGGCGAATGTAGCATAATTAGTCTAAGGTAGATTACTGGATGGAGGCGGGAGCGTCATTTAACGACGCTCCTTGTGCCGCTGGCAGTTGCGTGCTATAATATGACTGTGTTTGGAAGCTATTTTTGCTCTAGGACACAAAAACTCAAGCTTGCCCGTGTGGTGAAATTGGTATACACGTATGCCTTAGGAGCATATGCCGCAAGGCGTGCTGGTTCAAGTCCAGTCGCGGGCACCATTGAAAAATCAGGATTTTATGTCCTGATTTTTCAATTTTAAAGTTATACTCTATGCATGCCAGTAATATGATACAATATACCAGACACTAAGGAGGAAATATGAAAAATCCGAAAATTACGCGTAAGATCACCCAAGGTGTTTATGTTTTAACTACTACAGGTGGTGGCTGCATTGTTGATGCCGTATCGCGCGTTAGTGCTGGCGACCAGCCATTATTCTCAGTAGCCGTCGCGAAGACCAAT
>CAOQYN010000041.1 GCA_948514425.1 uncultured Candidatus Saccharibacteria bacterium | reverse complement strand
AAGTGTCGATACTAATGGCAACGTCCATGGCTATGCTAACAATATTGGCAACACCGGTGTCGTTTGGTCACGTGTTGCCGGTTCCTCTAATGGCGTCTATATGCTCGCCTTCAGCCCTACACTAGATACTCCATCCAATGCAGGTTATCGTTACCTTGGTCGCCCCCTCCGCTGCCATTCTACAACCGCCAATACAACAAAAATACCCCGAAAAGGGCAAATTTCAATCTTGGTGCCGAACCATTGAAAAAGTTCGGACTCTTTTATTATACCACCATAGTTAATTCCACTATATTATTTTAAGCATTTAAGTTATTTATAAAGCGGAGATAATCTCCGAGCCACTTTTTCTTCAGAATTGAAGTATATATCCTCAATTAAAACACCGTAGTCAATATAGTTACCTATGCTCGCTTTTTCTATAATCCCCACCTAAAAACGTAACCTACGCATAACAATATCAACATCAGTTAATGGTCCATTTTTAGTTGGATCACTTCCATAAGTACGCCTCAGCTTTTCCGCCACCTCTAATGCTCGTTGGATGGATTGTTTAGTAATTTTAGTGGTGTTTGTTTCTTTATTCTTTCTTCCTGTAATAATATTATACCTTTTAGCAAGCTGTCTTGCGATAGTGCGATCGCGAACCGTAGAAGGTATGCTATCTAGTACATGGCATAATAGCCAGACTTCAATACAGGCATGCGACAGAATAACCCTTACATTGCATTTCTGAGCTGCGGCTATGGCTCTATCTAGTTCATTCCTAGTCGATTGTTGTTCAAGCCGCGCATCTATATCACATACAACAAAGACAGCATCATATTTATTTCCAGCTCGACTTTGCAAAAAAGCGGCCTTCTCGACTAAATCTCCGATATTAGCGTTATCCCTGTGCACTTTTACGACGTCTTTAGTTAAATGATTGATATGTTCAAAATATGTAGGCTCAGTCAACAAACCATCAGTCACAATCAACAGCCGTGTAGCTTCTTTACGCGTAGACCTTTTACCACGCCCCTTAATGATATATGGAGCCCTACTCATCGGACGAACGTTCCCAAAATGTCAGCATTTCCGTAGCCAAAGACACCTTTGGTAGAGCTCCATACCGCCCAGCAATATACTTTTTATATATATTATCATCTTTACGAGTGCTAGCGTTGCCATTTATCTTAATGCGAGTTAGGGGGTATAAGTCTGACATACCATCAAAATCCTTTTCTACGAACCATACCTGGTCTCGATCAAGTAGATCTTCTCCATAAATAGACGAATCCAATAAAGATATGTCGTGAGTAGAGAAAATTAACTGTGCACCATTGGGATTAGTTTCATTATTGTTAAAAATCTCAATAATTTGTGCAACTAAGCTTGGATGCAGACTGCGGTCAATCTCGTCTACGATATATACTGATCCATTTAATAGGATCGGCAATAGGTCGCTGAAAAAAGCAGTTGCAATAAGAGTACCGAACGACTCATCGCCCTCCTTCATCTCGACAAGCTTTCCGTCAATCCGGTGCAAGAAGACTGCGTTAAGTTTATCGTGGTCTTCATTGAGCTTCTTATCTAGCTCATCATTAGATATATTAGGGTTACGATGCTTCATGATCTTTCGAATGGCCTCTAGCATTATATCTCGCTCTTCTAGTGATATCGTGGACTCATTTTCCTTGACAAGTTTAATATTCTGTATGCCTAAGTCTGCGGCTGGCAATAGGGCTCTCAGTATATCGGCAAGCTTTTTATCTTTTTCGATTTTTTCTGGTAATATCGATAGATGCATGCTAGGGCTATCGATTGAGCGCAAAATTAACGAGCGCTTAATAAACAGATATGCCTGTTTAATATCATCATTATCCGAATCTCGTAAGAAAAAAAGAATTGTAGAGTCTGGATTCTTTTCTGAGAAGAATGGCACCGCGTCCTTTTCTTTATCGGGAACCATAGCTCCGCAGTTCATTTCATGACTATCTATATCTCGCTCGAATACTAAAGAGGTATGAGTTGAAGTGTACATGCTCAAACGTTCATATGTAACTTTACTGCCAGTGATTTCAAGTTCGTAGATATATTTCTTCTTGTTACTAGCGACAAAGAGAATTCTAAAACAAGATGGCTTATCGCTCATTCCAATAAAAGGTTCAGATGTCATCATATTTTCGTTATTGTCAGTAGGCGCATCGGTGACCTTGCCTTTTAATGTATTGATTGCATCAAAAAAATTCGTTTTGCCAGAAGCATTAGCTCCATATACTGCCGATACCATCGATAATCCTTCATCTATATCCCGAGCGTAAACAGACGGCTTAGAATTCTGCAAGCTAGTATCGCGACGCATCGAAAAAGATTGCGTATCCTTAAAACTGCGATGATTTGAGAATTCAAAATCAATAATCATAGTTTTTCCAATTAGCGTATATTGAGTTTATTATACATATAATGAGCAACAAAATCAAGAATAAAATTACGGAAATTGTATTTTTTGTACGAAACCGTCATTTTAATCATGGAAATTTAACCTTTTTCACTAAAAAGGTTAAATTTCCACCCCCTTCTTTGCTGCAAATAAAAATACCACCGCACAAGCGTGATGTTTTTTACTGGTGCGGGTGGAGAGAGTCGAACTCTCGTCTCATCCTTGGGAAGGATACATAATAGCCGTTATACGACACCCGCCTATGCCCCCATTATACTATACTTATTCCGCCTCGTCCACTTCTGATTGCGGCATTAGCTCATCAAATCCTACTGTAATGTATTCTTCCACCTCACCATCTTGATATAATTGCTCAACCATCTTATCAAACTCCGCAAAACGAATCTTGATCGACGCATGACTCACCTGCGTATCCGTCTTCTCTACCAACTTAACATAGTAATATCCATCTCCATTTGTCGACAAAAATCTCTCGCTCACTTGCCCCACTTCCAGCTTTGCCGCCATTTCTGAACGCCCACCATCCACATTCAAATTATCCACCAACTGCCCTGTTTCCTGATACTCCACCGCATCACCCAAACCATCTATCACAGCCAAAAGATCACCATCTTTTTCTTGGATCAATTTCTCAATTTTCTCCGCCAATTCACGCGCATCATCGTCAACTGCCTGCGTCACTTTTGCTTTCATCAACGTCAAATATAACATCCGTCGATATTCCGTTCGATTCATCCCAAAGTTATCACGCACAATCTTCAAAAAACTTTCTTCACTTCTCTCTACACCCCCCACTTTCCGATGCTCATCAAACGCCTCGTCAATTTCCTCTTTGGATACATCAATACCCAACTCTCTACCCAATTTCAAAGCATAAGCGTATTCCACCGCCGATCGCAGCGCTGCTTCTTTACATCTTTCACGCACCATATTATCATCTTCTTCCCCCCCTAATTGTCCGCCCTGCTGTTCGGTCGTCAGCAAGTTACTCCTATAAATCATCAGATAATCGCTGTATCGCACCTGTTCTCCCGCCACCTTCGCCACAGGTACCGGCACCAATTGCGTCACTCGATACAACATATCACCAGTATCTTGAAATTTATACAACATCGCCCAACCCGCAACTACCATGGCAATAATCGCCACTACTGCCACCAAAACCGTATTGATCACCAATTTATGTTTCGCATATTGCATCGGATATTTGAATTTCCGACCTTGTGCCAATACTTCTTCGCGCCGCTGCTCAACCTTTTCTCGCTCAGTTCGCGGCTTTTCTTTTAATAAACTCATTCCGTTGCCTTTTCCACTAAATCTTGTAATACATTATATGTCTTTTCTGGCTTCCGCACCATACCAATTCGCATACTCCCAGCCTGCGTCTGCAGTAACATGGTGCCATACCCAAACATTCCTCCCGCAATTCCCGGTACCTCATAACTAATGCTCTGGATTTTATCTAAACCCAAATCCACTACAGTCTTCCGAAACAAGCCTTTTTGTCGCACCTGCCGTATTCTCTGATTCGTTACTAGATAGTACGAAAAATGCCACAGCATATAAACATACAACATGCCCACAACGCCCACTCCCAGACAACCCAACCACACAAAGAACATCCTCTGATCATCTCGCCATACTACCAACGGGATCATTCCAATCAATCCCCACGCAACCAACCACAACAGCCCCCGCCAAGCCGTCATCATATGCCTCCGAAAAATCAGCTCCACTTCTTCCCCCTCTCGCTGCCCCGAAAATGTTTCACTCATATTTTATCAATCTAAAATCACTTGTTTCCTGCATAAACTGGTAGCCTGGGCGGGAGTCGAACCCACAACCTTCTCCTTAGGACGGAGCTGCTCTATCCAATTGAGCTACCAAGCCACACCTCTATTATATCATAAAATCGTCTCATTTTCATTCCCTCGCCCCCAACCCAGCCAGAGCCAGCGGAGGGGAAAACCACGATAACGGTAGGCGCCATCGGACGGGCCAACGTTAGTAGGGCCCACGCCTAAGTCGTAAGCACTAGCGAGCGACCCAGCCACACGAGACCAGCCATAACCACGCTCACCGACATAGGAAGAGGTGCCAATAGAAGGATTAACATAC
>CAOQYN010000040.1 GCA_948514425.1 uncultured Candidatus Saccharibacteria bacterium | reverse complement strand
CGACATCGTAGGCTCTACCGCCATTAAGATTGACGTCCCCACTACGGACAAAAGCTAAGGGTAGGGAGATTTGGGGGTAGTAGTTGATAATGTTTATGTTATAATGGATGTATGGATAATAGTGGGTCTATGAGAACAAATACAAATGACATGAAGTCGCCTTTTGCGCCGGCGGATTTGCCAGACTTGAACAATATTGCGACGCAGGGGGCGATGCCACCAATGAACAATGCTATGACGGCGAATGATAGGAATAGCGCAGAGGGGGCTGCTCAGAGTGTAGTTAGTAGTACACAGGCGATGACTGCGCTACAGAATGTACAGCAAAACGCGCAGATGCCAGCGAAGCCGCAGGTGGAGCAGGTAGCACGGCAGGCGCAGCAGCCAGAGAAAGCAGCTGAGTTAACGATGGCGGACATTCCAGCACCAAAGATGATGTCGGAGAAAGAAGCAAAGAAGGCTGACATCAAGACGACAGAAGCTAAGGCGGGTGTGGCGCAGAGTTCAGCAAAGCCCGTAGAGCAGAAGGCGAGTCCAGTGCAGAATGTGACGGTAGCGGCGAACGATTTGGCGCAGGTGAGTGAGACGACGAATGGCGTGACGATTGAGCCATTGCTTGAAGAGTGTATTAGGCAGAATGCGAGCGACTTGCATTTGCAGGTGGGTTTGCCGCCAGTTTTGCGGGTTGATGGAAGTTTAAGGTCGTTGTCAACTTATGGTATTTTGGATGATGCGACAGTACAGAGACTGGTGTTCTCGACTTTGGATTCAGAGCAGAAGATCATTCTATTGAAAGACAAAGAGTTTGATTATTCGTTTGCGTACGGTGATTTAGGACGGTTCCGTGTGAATGCGTTCCATGAAAAAGGGAACATGGCGGGGGCGTTCCGGTTGATTCCAAATGTGATTACGAATATTAATGATTTGGGATTACCGCAGGTGGTGAGTACGTTTGCGGATCATCCAAATGGTTTGGTTTTGGTGACTGGTCCGACAGGTTCGGGTAAAAGTACGACGCTTGCGGCTTTGATCGACAAGATTAATACTGAGCGGGCGGAGCATATTATTACGATTGAAGATCCGATCGAGTTTACACATCAATCGAAACGTAGTGTGGTGGCGCAACGTGAGGTGCATTATGATACTTTTAGTTTTGCGGCGGCACTTCGGAGTATTTTGCGCGAAGATCCGGATGTAGTGTTGATTGGTGAGATGCGTGATCTTGAGACAATTCAGGCGGCGATTACGGTGGCGGAAACGGGGCATTTGGTGTTCGCGACGTTACATACAAATAGTGCGGCACAGAGTATTGATCGTATGATTGATGTCTTCCCAGCACATCAGCAACCGCAAGTTCGATCACAGTTGGCAAATATTTTGGTAGGGATTTGTAGCCAGCGGTTGGTGCCGGCTCTGGCGGGTGGTCGCGTAGCGGTGACAGAAATTATGATAACTAATTCAGCGGTGAGGAGCATTATTCGCGAAGGTAAGACGCATCAGCTAGATATGACGATCCAGACCGGTATGAGCCAAGGAATGCAGACGATGGATCGTGAGTTGGCGAAGTTTGTGCGTGCAGGAACGATTAGCTATGATGTGGCGCGGGGATATGCGATAGATGTAGCGGAATTTGATAGGCTGGCGAGAGGTTAGAAGTGCGCAGGTACAAATATAGGGCAAAAGATAAAAAGACGGGTAAGGCTGTTAGCGGAAGTGTACGGGCGGAGAATGAGCGTGCGGCAGGAAAGATTTTGGTTGACCAAGGATATGTTCCGCAGAAGTTGGTTGAGGACGAGACGACAGGCTGGTTTGCGAAACTGACGGACAAAGTAACAGCAAAACAACGAATTATCTTTACGAGGCAGTTTGCTACGCTGATTGGTGCTGGATTGCCGTTGTCGGCGAGTCTTAGAATGGTGGCAGAGCAGACGGACGACAAGCCAGCGCGGGAAATGATTGAGGATATTTTGGTGCAGGTTGAGGGTGGTAAGACTTTGCATGCAGCGTTTTCGCAGTATCCGGATGTGTTTAATAAGGTTTATCTTTCGTTGATTGCGGCAGGGGAAGCGTCGGGTACACTTGATGTGTCGTTGAAGCGCTTGGCTGATCAGCAAGAAAAAGATGCAAGTATGATCGCAAAGATTCGGGGGGCGATGACTTATCCAGCGATTGTCTTGTTTGTGATTGTGATAGTAATTATCTTTATGATGGTGGCGGTGGTGCCGCAGGTGGAAAATCTTTATAAGGATGTGGGGGAAGATTTGCCGGTAGCGACGGGGATTTTAGTGGCGATTTCTAACTTTGTGTTGAATTTTTGGTGGTTTATCTTGATATTGTTGGGGATAGCGGTATGGTTTTTCGTGCAATTTCGGAAGACAGATGTGGGGCAGAAATGGTTGGCGCGGTTTAAGCTGAACGTGCCGGTGTTTCGAGGGCTGTTCCAGAGGTTATACAATGCACGATTTGCTAGGACGGCACAGATGCTGCTGTCGGCGGGGGTGCCGATGTTGGAGGCGATGAGTATTGCCGGGGGAGCGATGAATAATTTAGTATTGGAAGATGAAATTACGGAAGCGGCAACGATGGTGCGGAGTGGTAAACCGTTGAGTGTAGCTTTGAAGGACAAGCCATATATTTTGCCTTTGGTGCCACAAATGGCAGCGACAGGTGAACAGTCGGGGAAGATTGATGAAATGTTGGGCAAGGCGGCGAAGGTATACGAAGATGAGCTGGATGAAAGGATTGCGGCGATTAGTACAATGATTGAGCCGATTTTGATGGTGGCTCTAGCTTTGGTGGCGGGGGGGATTGTAGCGGCGGTTCTGTTCCCGATCTACCAACTAGTGAGTAAGATTGGAACGTAAAAGCGCTTGTGTTTTGCAGGGTTACTGATATAATATAAGCATAATAGATTAGTCGTTTACAAAAAAGAAAGGGAATAAAGTGGCAAATACACGTAAAAGTACAACTAAGATGAGGGGTGGAGACCTGGGTGGCTTTACTATCATTGAGGTGGTCTTGGTACTCGCGATTGCGGGTTTGATTTTCTTGATGGTGTTTATTGCTTTGCCGGCGTTGCAAAGGTCGCAGCGAGACACGCAAAGGCGTAATGATATGTCGGCTTTGGCGAGTCAGATTACGCAGTATCAGTCTAATAATAATGGGAAGTTGCCAAAGCCTGGTTCGGTTCAAGATTACGACGAATCGGACACAAGTGTGACGATGGAGACCTGGTCATGTTTAAATATGGCAACTGACAACTCTGCACAGTGCTTTATTCGGAATTATATGAATGCTAGTGGCGCGGCTGAGAACACTTTCAAAGATCCGGATGGGTATTACTATGGTTTGAATTTCCACGGGAATATGAGTTCTGGTGTGACTATGCCGACTGAGATGGATTATACGATTCACGTTTGGGATCACGCGAGGTGTGGTGAAAATGAGTCTGTTGTGAAGTCTGACAATGCACGTGACTACGTAATTGTTTATAAACTGGAAGGCGCTGGCACTTACTGTAACGATAACGCTTAGTATTTTCTAGTTGAGATGAAGCAATAGAAAACTGGCTCTACGGGGCTAGTTTTCGTTGGTGGGCTGATTGAAGATTTAGGGGACTGTACTTTGGTGCGGATTTTGATTATAATTGTATTAATATGGTGGATACAGTGATTACAACTTTTATTTTGGTGATGATGTTCATTCTCGGGGCAGTGTTCGGGTCATTTGCGTGCTGCCAGGCGTGGCGATGGCGTTACCACGCGATAAAGCAAAAAGATTTGGGACAGTGGTCGGTTTGCATGCACTGCAAAAAGAGAATAAAGTGGTATGACAATATACCAATAGTGTCATGGTTGGTGTTGCGAGGTAAGTGTCGAAATTGCCATAAGGAGATTGGGATTGCGGATTTTCTGTCGGAAATTAGTCTTGCGATCGCATTTTTGATGCTTTCTTGGGCATATCTGGTGCCGATTTTGAACAATTGGACTTTGTTGACGTTACATCCAGAGCTTTTGACAGTAAAGTTGGCGATTTTTATCGTGACGTTGGTGCTTTTGGTGGTATTGATGGTACTTGCGGTGTACGATGCGAAGTGGGGGGAATTGCCAGTGGTGTTGCTGATATTAGCGATTATTGTGGGGGCGATGGTGTGCGTGTTGAAGTTGAAGGAAATGAGTTTGGCAGATGACGGGAGTGTGCTGTCGGGTGCAGTGAGTGCTTTGATAGGTGCGGCAATCTTGTCGGGGACGTGCTTCTTGATTTATAAAGGGTCGCATGAAAAATTGATGGGGGGTGGGGATTGGTTGCTTGCACTTGCGTTGGCACTTGCACTTGCGAATTGGTGGTTGTCGCTGTGGACGATTTTTTTGGCGAACTTGCTGGGAGATTTGATTGCATTGCCAGGATCGTTGAAGAAAAAGAATCATGTGGTGCATTTTGGACCGTTTTTGGTAGCGGCGTTTGTGATTGTGCTGGTGTTGGGGAATTGTTTGCCGTTGCTGTTGCAGGCGAGTTTTTAGCAAAGCGTGCGGCTGAAGGAAGCCTTTAGGCTTGGATACGCTACCCTTAGCTTTTGTCCGTAGTGGGACTGTTAACTTGCATGATGGGAAAGCCTATGTAATTG
>CAOQYN010000039.1 GCA_948514425.1 uncultured Candidatus Saccharibacteria bacterium | reverse complement strand
TCCAGCAGCACGCAGACCAGCACTCGGAAGATCAATCCACCCACTACGGACAAAAGCTAAAAACAAGCACCCTGCCAATAGCAGAGTGCTTGCAACAATCGCTTCAGTTATTACTTCTGACGTTCACGATATCCATACGTTTCAGTATCAACACTCACTACGTCACCCTGTTTGATAAACGCTGGCACCTTAATTACCACCCCAGTCTCCAGTGTCGCATCCTTTTGTACTGAACTCGTCGTATCGCCTTTTACAACATCTTCCGTATAAGTCACTTTCAGCCAAATATTTTTCGGCAAAACTAAGTTAATTGGCGTACCATTATAAAATTGAATCTCCATTTCATCGCCATCGCGCATGAAATCCTTCATATCCCCCACCATCTCCGCATTCAACTCGTATTGTTCAAAAGTCTCTGGATCCATAAAGTAAAACTTCTCATCATCCTTATAGAGATATTGTACCTTACGCGTCGTGACCTCTGCTGGCTCAATCTTCTCCTGCCCCTTAAAAGTCTTTGGCAAAAGCGCCCCCGTAATCAAATTCTTCACCTTCACGTTCACAATCGAACCCCCACGACCCATCACTTTTTGTGAATATTCAACTACTTTATAGGGTTGCCCATCCAGCGTAATCAATACGTTCTTCTTCAAATCGGTTGGACCATACATTTATAGTTTCCCCTTTCTATTTTAGTTACTAGCTACAAATGGCAACAACGCCAAATGTCGGGCTCGTTTCACCGCCACCGCCAACTGTCGCTGTTGTTTCGCCGTCAAGCCAGTCTTAGAAATCGGCTCAATCCGACCATAAATATCAATATAATGTTGCAATGTCTTTACATCGCGATAGTCAAAATATAAATTTGGATTAACTTTTGCTTTTCTCATTTTACTCTCCTCTTAATCTTTCTACCACCCTAGAATGGAATCTCATCCAGATTAATTTGATCATCTGGCACATCATCCGGCACAATATCACTGCCAGTATCTACTTCTTCAGTTTCCGCTGCCTTGCCACTGTTACCGCGCGCAGACGATCCGCCACCATAGTTACCGCCAGCTCCCCCGCCATTATTCCCGCCAATAAACGAAAAATCTTCTACCACGATCTCAACCCGTGATCTTTTCTGACCGGAATTTTTATCTTCCCAGCTTCGTTGTTCCAAACGCCCAGAAACCAACAACTGTGACCCCTTCTTGATATACTGACTAATAATCTCTGCTGATTTCCCCCAAGCCACACAATCCAAATAAGAAACCTGGTCTTGCTGCGCACCACTTGAATCCTTGTACGAACGATTCACCGCAATCGCAAAACTGCAAACCTGCGAACCGCTAGGAGTAGTACGCATATCAGGGTCGCGCGTCACATTCCCTGCAATAATCGCCTTACTAAATCCGCGCACTACTTTTCCTCCTCACTCTCTGCTTCAGAATCCTCAGCTTGCGCCTTCCGTGCTGCTTGCTTAGCTTCAGCTTTCAACTTGCGCTCATCAACCGTCACCAACAAATGTCGCAAAATCTCGTCCGTGATATTAAAGGCACTTTCAATCTTTGCTGGCGCCTCAGCCGGCAACTCTAGCTCATAATAGTAATAAACTGCAAAATCCTGTCCTTTGATCGGGTATGCCAAACGTTTCTTCCCATCATTTTGTTCTTTAGTAATTTTACCACCATATTTTTCAATTAAATCTTTAATTTTGGTAGTGGCTGGCTCAAGATTCATCTCCAAATCAGGATGAATCAGGACCGTAAGTTCGTAATTTTTCATTACACTCCTTTGGTTAAAACGAACACGGCTCTATCACACCTGCTCGCTGAGTTAATATACCTCTCAAGTATACCACTTCACTCTAACCTTGTCCACCCCCGCTTGCCAGCTGATCAAACTCTTCCATCGACGTAATCAAAACATCCCTTGGCTTATGCCCATTCGCTGGGCCAATCACTCCAATTTCCTCCAGCCAAATCGCCAGACCCGAAACAAACCCATGCCCCTTACCTAACCAAGTCTGCAAACTCGCCGTCGAAAACTTACCATTTTTCAAAGTAATTTCAATCGCCTTGCGCACAATCGGATCCTCTGGCTTAAATCTGCCACTAAGATCAATCCCTCCATCACCCCCCATACTCACCCCCTTAATCTGTACTTGCTGCGCCACTACCTCGTCGTTATATTCTGGCGCTCTCTGCGCACGCAAGAAATCCGTCACCTTCGCCACATCCTCGTCACTCGCCCACGCCCCCTGAATCCGTCGCGGCTTCCCCATCATTTCCGTCGTCAACATTAGCATGTCACCTTTACCAAGCAACTTCTCCGCTCCCGTCATATCCAACATCACTCGCGAATCGATCTGACTCCCCACCGCGAACGCAATCCTTCCTGGAATATTCGCTTTAATCAACCCTGTAATAACCTTTACTTCCGGCCTCTGTGTTGCAAGCACGAGGTGAATCCCCGCTGCCCGCCCCTTCTGGGCAATTCGCACAATCGGCATTTCAAGATCTTTCCCTGCCATCATCATCAAATCCGCCATCTCATCGATTAGAATCACAATATACGGCATCTGCGCCCCTTTGTCCTCCGCTGCGCCTTCACCCTCTGCCTTCTTTGCCATCTTTGCATTATAATCAACAATATTTTTGACCCGTTCTTCCGCCATAATTGTATAGCGTTTTTCCATCTCATTCACCGCCCATTTCATCGCCGAAAGCGCCTTGTCTACCTGCGTAATAATCGGCGTCAGTAAGTGTGGAATTCCGTCATATTGCGCCATCTCCACCTGCTTCGGATCTACGATGATTAATTTCATATCACTCGGCGCATTCCGATACAACAACGACGAAATCAATGTATTCGTCATCACCGACTTACCAGAACCGGTCGTACCCGCAATCAAAAGGTGTGGCATCTTTGCCAAATTCCCCACCACTGCCTTACCAGAAATATCCTTACCTACCGCAAACGTCAATGGCTCAGTTGCATTTTTCCATTCCTTACTCTCAATCACCCCCCTCAATCGCACATCAGCTGATTTTGCATTCGGGATCTCCACCCCCACCGATCTTGTCCCTGGGATCGGCGCCTCAATCCTAATCTTATCCACCGCTAGGTTCAACGCCAACTCTTTATCGCGCGCCAAAATCTTTGATAAATTCACCCCCTGTGGTGGCTTCATTGTATATTGTGTCACTCTCGGGCCCACATTCGCCCCCTCCATCTCAACATCAATTCCAAACTCACCCAAAGTCGTCTTAATAATCTGTGCATTCTGCTCTATATCACCCGGACTTGCTGGCGACTGCTTTTTCTCCAAGAGACCAATATCCGGCATCTTCCAATTCGGATCACTCACCGCTACCAACGCCCGTTCTGGTTCTGGCGCCGTCGGTGTTGGCGTCTTCGCTGTCTTACCCAGCTTCATCTTCCCCACTGGTTTCACAGTTTTCGCTGCAGTCTCTTCAGCAATCGCCACACCCTTATTAATCTTCAACTTACCATCTTCACGTCCATCCGATGTCTCACCCCTCGCCTCTCGTCGCATTACCTTTGCATTCTGCTTATCTTCTTTCTCACCAGTATGGAACATCCTGCCAATCGCCCGGAACACTGTCACCGGGTTTGTTTGCAAAATAAACATCGCCGTCACAAACATCAAAACTACATAAATAAACACTGCCACCCCTGCACTCCCAATCTGAAACATCATATTATTCAGCCACTCACCTACTACTCCGCCAGTCGGCACATTCACTCCATGCGTTGGCACACCAGTCAATCCTGCCATCCAAACAATCATCAACAACGACGCCACCCACATCACTACCGGCAACCGATTATCCTCACTCCGAAAAATCTTTACCGCCAACCACACCAAAAGCACTGGTATCAAAAACTCTGCATAACCAATCACCCGGTAAATCCCTTCATTAACCGCTTCCAATACCGGACCACCATCCCCAAGCCAATTAAAAATAAATATAACCGCCAGCACCAACATCAAAACTGCTATTACTTGCCGCCAAAAACCACCTGGCAACTCATGCTCTGGTGCTACCTCTTTCGTACGCGCTTTTGCGCTACGTGTACTCTTTCGCTTACCTTGCGCCTTCTTAGGCGCCGACCTCCGTTTTGCCATATGTATATATTATACACGAAGTCACCAAAACTTCCAACGTGTCGGCAGCAAAGGGGGAAACCATATGAACGGCTACCGTTGTCTGACGGTTGAACATCCATGGAATTAATCCCAGAGACATAGGCATTAGTAGCTGAACGTGCTACTTGCGACCGGATCCAGCCACTATAGCCGACAACAACAACCCGACCACCCTCCAACATGGTATACCCACTACGGACAAAAGCTAAGGGTAGGGAGATGATGTTGGAGGCGATACTTTATCATTCGCTTATATCCATTCTGGTGTATAATAAAAGCATTATAGTTATAACTAAAGAGTGTTAGATGGAAAATATTATCAAAAATGCCACAAATATAGACGTTGACCAAATCACCGAATCCGGTCAACAAGCTTTCGATGGAGCTTCCGATACCGTCAAAACCATCGGTGATTATTTCGGCGTCGACACTATCATTATTTGGCTAGTGGCACTCGTGGCAATCATTTTCGTTTGGCGCGTCTTCCGCAAACTCGGCAAAGTTGCTCTCATCCTCATTATCGCTGCAATCATCGTCGCTGCAATTGCTGGTCCTTTCTTCATTTAATCATGCCAACCAAACATCATTTCTCATCTGTGATATATTATCTGAACTAGTACAGCCTGTACTAGTTCGCTTTTGTCCGTAGTGGGGACGTCAATCTTAATGGCGGTAGAGCCTACGATGTCG
>CAOQYN010000038.1 GCA_948514425.1 uncultured Candidatus Saccharibacteria bacterium | reverse complement strand
TGGTAGATCTTCCAAGATTGAACTCGCCACGTGCGGCTCAGCTTTAGCTGATGCCGCACGATCTGCGGTGACCGATGAGTTACGTGAGGTGGTTTTAGATTTTGCTGCCATGAAATTCATCCTGTTTAACTACTAAGCCCACCTTTTCTATATTATCTAATTTATGATTGTTTGATCCCGGGGATTGGGAACTTAAGCGCTAGTGTGCGCACCTCATCGCGGATACCGTCAAGCTCAGCTTGGTGTGCGTTTAGCCCGTCTTCGTCCCCTGCTGCAACGCAGATATCTACGACCTGACGCATCCAATCAGCGAGCTGACTCATTTCTTCAATTTTCAAACCACGCGTAGTCATAGCTGGGGTGCCAAGTCGAACGCCAGACGGACGGAAGGCTGCCCCTTTGTCGGTTGGAAGTGAATTAGCATTAAGAGTGAGTCCAACTTTATCGAGCGCTGTTTCGTAAAATTTGCCATCGACGCCAAAACTACCTTTAACGTTGACAAGGATGAGATGGTTTTCTGTACCGTTGCCTTGGAGCGCAAAGCCACGTTCCATAAGTTCTGCGGCAAGCACTTTGGCGTTTTCTACGATCTGCTTGGCATAATCTTGAAACTCTGGCTGTAAGTCCTCGCCGAACGCTACTGCCTTGGCGGCAATAACGTGTTCGAGTGGACCGCCTTGAGTTCCTGGGAAGACAGCGCGATCAATCAGTGTAGGAATATTTTCAAGCGTATGTTCAGTTTTGCGCAGTGGATTGCCAACCTTACCCATGCTGACGATTAAACCACCACGAGGCCCGCGCAAGGTTTTATGGGTAGTACTGGTCATAACGTGAAAACCATGTTCGAGCGGATTAGGATGAACACCACCGGCAATCAAACCAGCAACGTGCGCCATGTCAGCCATGAGTAGAATTTCTTCGCCAGTTTCCTCGCTGACTGCGTCGGCGATATGTTTGACACGGTCAAAATCAGGAAGCTTCATGAAGGCAGAGTAGCCAACGAGAATCAATTTTGGCTTGCATTCGTGTGCCAGTTTTTCAAGCTCTTCGTAATCAATATCACCCTCATCAGTTACACCGTAACCAACGAAATTGTAGATCTTTGCACTGCGGGTAACTGGAGAGCCATGAGTAAGGTGACCACCGGCTGGGAGCGACATGGCGAGTACAGTATCGCCAGGCTGTAACCAAGCAAAGTAGACCGCTTCATTGGCGTTGGCGCCAGAGTGTGGCTGAACATTAGCATGGTCGGCATGAAAAAGCTGCTTAGCGCGGTCAATCGCAAGATTTTCGATCTGATCGATATTTTCGTTACCACCATAATAGCGCTTGCTAGGGTAGCCTTCGCTGTACTTGTTGGTCAAAACTGAGCCCATAGCTTCAAGGACTTCAGCGGAAACGTAGTTTTCACTTGGGATAAGCTCCAAGCCCTCACTTTGGCGCTTTTGCTCAGCTGCAATAATCTCAAAAACTGGATCTTTAGTTGTCATTGATAATACCTCCTAGGTTGAATAAAACAATTGTCTGAGATTATTCGAGAATTAAACCATACCTTCACTCCACTTTTCTTCATTGTATCACAAAAAAATTAGATAAAAGTCTTGACTTTTTACGTAATGTGTGATATAATGTAAGTATTACTACTTATGATAACTTTCAATATACAGTGCATCGTAAGTTTAGTGGCAAGGATACGATCTGGGTCAAAATTCGTTAGAGCCGACCATAAGGTTGGCTCTTTTTATTATTCTAAGATGTGTTATACTGAAAGGAGCGGGGACGTAGCTCACCTGGTAGAGCGCGGCATTCGCATTGCCGAGGTAGTCGGTTCAAGTCCGATCGTCTCCACCAAAAAGTCATTTAAAATATAATATGCCGCGATAGCTCAGTGGTAGAGCACTTCCATGGTAAGGAAGGGGTCTCGGGTTCAAATCCCGATCGCGGCTCCAGGACAGGAGCATCGACATTTGTTGGTGCCTTGTTTGTTATTGCATGAAATAGCCCCCCGTGATTGGGGAGCTGAATGATTGGTAATAGTAAAAGTTGCGAATTCCTCATTGTTCTCGTATGATGCCGCGGTTCCGATTACTAATCGGAACCTTTCCATTGTCCAAGACAGGCCTGAGCAATACCTATGATATGCGCCTGTTTGGAATCGATAACGGCAAACGGACGATCGCCGTTAGCTTCTAAGACCTCGAGACGATGCGCTAGGTTAAACTCATCGTAAAGCAGCGACAACTCAGTACAACCGAGAATAATCGCGTCGACTGGATTCTGGCTTAGCATATCTTTTATCATACCGAGGTACCATTTTTGGGTTTCTTCGAGTATGATATTATGATATAACTCGTTAGATACGTAATTATCCAATAACTGCATATTAGTTCTATCCGGTGTATAGATAGCCAATTTATATCCCTCAAGACGAGCGTGCAAGAAGCTACCAGTCATTGTCTCCATAGTACCGAGCAATAGGACTCGCTTTGGTTCGTTTGGCCCATACAGTTCTGGACATAGCGCACGTTTCTGATCGATCTCCCGAATACACCTCTGGCCAATACAATCGGCGATGTGCAAAAATCGATCCTTACCGATGCAATCTTCAATGTCTGGTGCAATTTTATGAGCCGTATCGCTAGCTACTGCAACATATTGTGCACCAATCATAGTCAACGATTCAGCAACATCGCCCAAATAATGACCAATTTTACCCCACTGATTGCCCAACATATCCTTGCGGATCTCAGCAAAATTAACATCATACTGAATCAATTCCGCATTATTGAGACCACCGAGGGCCTTGTTGACAAGTACATGAATACCCTTAGAATAGTCATCAGAAGACTCGTGGCTCAGCCCGCCAATAATGCCTACGATTTTTAAATTAGAATCCATATTTCTAGATTCCCCCTTTCTATTTTTTGAGACCAGGCATCACCATAAACAACTTTTAGAATTTAAGCTGCGATAGTGACACTATATGATATAGTTATGTCACAGGTTGTCAAATAAGTCAATATATAATATAATCCATATATGAGTAAACTAGAGAATATCGTAAGTCTATGTAAAAGAAGGGGGTTTATATTTCCAGGGTCTGAGGTCTATGGTGGTATGGCTGGTACTTGGGACTACGGTCCTCTAGGTGTAATCTTAAAGCGCAACATGATGGACGCGTGGTGGAATTATTGGGTAGATCAACGCGATGACATGTACGGTGTGGACGCGGCAATTATTATGAATCCACAGACTTGGGTGGCTTCGGGACATGTTGCGACGTTCGCCGATCCGTTAGTAGAATGTAAAGAGTGTAATGCTAGGCTTAGGGCGGATAAGTTGGTCGACGGAGCAACCGAGAGTATCACGACAGAAGAGTTTTTAGCAGCAGATGTCAAATGCCCGAACTGCGGTAAGAAAAATTGGGGAGAAATTCGCAAGTTCAATATGATGTTCCAGACACATGTTGGGCCAGTGGATGACGACACGAGCATTGCATATCTTCGCCCAGAAACTGCGCAAGGTATTTTTACAAACTTCAAAAACGTTGTGGACACAATTTATCCAGATATGCCTTTTGGAATTGCACAACAGGGTAAAGCCTTTAGGAATGAGATTTCGCCACGAGATTTCATTCTACGCGATCGCGAATGTAGCCAGATGGAGATTGAATACTTCGTTAAGCCAGAAGATTGGGAGAGGGCGTTTGAGGAGCTGCGCGTGGGTCAACATGACTTCCTAGAGAACGTGATTGGGCTGTCGGCAGACTCACTACATGAACTCGATGTACCTGCCGAAGACCGAGCGCACTACTCAAAGCGAACGATTGATTTTATGTTTGACTACCCGAATGGCGAAGGTGAGCTGATGGGTCTAGCTTATCGAACAGATTTTGATCTTGGAAATATCCAGCGCGCAAGCGGAAAGAATATGGAGTATCGCGATAAGGTTACCGGTGAAGTGTTTATTCCGCATGTAATTGAACCATCGATTGGAGTTGAGCGCTTGTTCTTGGCGATTTTGACAAATGCGTACTGCGAAGAAGAGGATCGGATTGTTTTGAAATTGCCGGAGAGTCTGGCACCATATAAATTCTGCGTGAGTCCATTGCTAAAGAATAAACCCGAGCTGGTCGAAAAGGCACGCGAAGTTTATGAGATGTTGAAGAAGAAGTATACTCATGTTACTTGGGACGATTCGGGTAATATTGGTAAACGCTACAAGAAACAGGATGAAATCGGCACGCCAAAGTGCGTAGTGGTGGACTTTGAGGGGCTGGAAGATGGAACCGTAACGGTGCGTGACCGCGATACAATGGAACAGACACGGGTGAAAATTGAGGAACTATAAAGGATATCATTAGTGACATTGAATGATAAAAGCCGACACGTATGTGTCGGCTTTTGGCTACCTAGGTAGCCGTGGCGCTTAATTTTCGGGGGTGTCGTAAAGCGGCATCGGAAGATCATCCCTATAGCCTACAAGGTGCAGGCTATCAGGCTTGTACTCTAAGGCTGGTATGCTGTCCATAGCTGTCTCTGACAGTTGCTCGGGAGAATACAGTTTATAGTCTTGACGACCCTCATCAACCTTGGCGACGAAAGCATCATGAAGCTTCACTTCTTCCTTCGTGAGTTCCTCTTTGGTTTTTAGGGATAATCCAGCTATACCGCGAGGCATCCCTAAAACCTCTTCTGCTTGCATGAAGACTACAGAGATATAGACTTCTCCATCCTCGTACAGGGTTGGCTCGACAGTGACAATAGTGTTATCATCAATCTGGTATCTCTTGCCAGGACTTGAACGCTTCAGACTATAATCGTTAGCAAATGAGCTACCTGCGTTATCAACAGTGCCGTAACCAACAATGTGTATTGAGAATTCAGGCATTTCTGCAAACGGTCCAAAAATTGCCGTTTCGTCAGGTATAAAATACTTTGAGTTGGCATCATAATGACTATTCTCGTCCAATTCAAAGCATCCTCCGCTACTGGTCGCTGCAAATCCCTCCCGTTTTGCTAATTCATAAGTCACTACACGCTCGGTCATCGGGCTTTTCTGATGCTGCAACATAGAGATAACACAACCCAAAATACCGCCAAGTACAATTGCTCCAAAAAATACACCTTTAACAATCTTTCTCATAATATACCCTCCTATATTGTTGTTTTTGAGAAAAATAGCACCACGTTTGCAAGATACTTAAGACACAGTTTCGCGCCTTAATGTATCAAAATACGTGTGGCGCAAACTACCAGTTTCGTCTTATGTTTTCATTGTAGCACAGATTGACGAAAAAGTCAATAGTTTTATGCTTGTGATTTGGGGCTGTCAAATGGTGATAAATTTAATTTTACCTCTTAAAATCGCCCCCCCCCCCCAGCAAAAATAAGCCAAGAAAGTGCTTGTACCGCCCCAAAAGATAGGATATAATTGTAGTAATATGGCAAAGAGAGAAAATGAGCCAAACACGGTTTTGCGAACGCTGCATTATTATTGGCGTGAAATTGTAAAGTATAAGTGGTATG
>CAOQYN010000037.1 GCA_948514425.1 uncultured Candidatus Saccharibacteria bacterium | reverse complement strand
ATAATGTAACCAACTACATTTTTACATGTTGTTCTAAATAGTTATAATGAACCTTTTTAGGTATTACGCTTGTGTAAAGGCGGTTGGGTGTGGTATGATAAGAACAAATAAAAAGAGTGTGTTATTGCTAAAAATTACTATTGATTGGTGATTTTGGTTAGTTTTGTGGTATTTGTTTGGTGTGCCATTGGTTTTTGTGACCTTTTTATTTATAAAAACTTAAGAATTTTGGGGGAAAATTGTGTAAGACATTTGATGTACATTGTATGTACGTATGATATAATTTGTATGTTAGATGTATTAACAATGTATGTACTGATGTTGATGTGTAAATATAGTAGTTTTGAATACTTGTAAGACATTGTATGTACATTGTACAGTAAATGTAATGCTATTGTATTGAAGTTGTACTTATATTGTATTAAAATGGTAAAAAGAAGAGGGAAAAGTGATGGTGAAAAAGGCAAAAGAAGCTACAGGGGTAGAACAAAAGTCTCAAGAGGTTAAGCATGTTGCGGCGACGGAAAAAATGACATCGATAACGTTTCGGACGCGGTTGGTGCAAAAGAAGAAGGCTGAGAAGATCTTTGAGGATATGGGGATTAGTACGAGTGCGGCGTTGAATATGTTTTTGGCGCAGGTGGTACGGGATAAGGGGATGCCGTTTTTGCCGAGTACGGTGAGGAAGGATGGGGGCGCGAGTATGAAGGAAGAGGGGGACCCGAACGCAGGGTTTATTGCGCTTGAAGAGCTTTGGGACGAGTTGTAGCTTGCTCTCCTGTACACTTGACTTTTAGGGGGAGTGCGGTAAAATATAGAGGTAAATAAGTTGAGGTAACTCTATGTCAGCAAAACAAACAAGTGATGGGCAAGAATATGACAGTTCGCAGATTCAGGTTTTAGAGGGCTTGGAGCACGTTCGGATTCGTCCGGGGATGTACATTGGTTCGACGGGTTTTGACGGCCTACATCATTTGTTGAAAGAGATTGCGGATAACTCGATTGATGAGGCGATTGCAGGGTTTTGTACACGAGTTGATATTACGATCTTGGCAGATGGGGGGATTCGGGTGGATGATGACGGTCGCGGTATTCCAGTGGATGTTCATCCAAAGACTGGAAAATCAACGCTTGAGACGGTGCTGACGGTCTTGAACGCTGGTGGTAAGTTTGGTGGGGGTGGGTATAAGGTTTCTTCAGGTTTGCATGGCGTGGGATCGTCGGTGGTGAATGCCTTGAGTACAAAAATGATTGCTGAGGTTCGGAAGAATGGCAAGGTGCATCATGTAGAGTTTGAAGATGGCGGTAAAACAGTTGGTAAGGGTTTGGAAGTAATTGGCGAAACGAAGGGTACGGGTACATCAATTACGTTTTATCCAGATTCAGCGATTTTTAAGGAAACGACGACTTTTGATTATAACTGGATTGTGAATTATGCACGTCACCAAGCGTATCTGACGAAAGGTATATTGATTGCGGTGCGTGATGAGCGAAGTGGGGCGCGCGAGAGTTTTTACTTTGAGGGTGGGATTCGGAGCTATGTACGGCGATTGAATGAGGGGAAGGAAGTCTTGGCGGACGATATTTTCTACACCGAGAAAAAGATTGAGGATTCAGAAGTTGAGGTAGCGTTACAATATAATGATACTTATGCGGAGACGATTAAGCCGTTCGCGAATAATGTTTTGACGCCAGATGGTGGTATGCATGTAGTAGGGTTTAGGACGGCGATGACGCGAGTGGTGAATGACTATGCGCGGAAGAATGGCTTGTTGAAAGAAAAAGAACCAAATTTGACGGGTGATGATATTAAGGAAGGTTTGACGGCGGTGATTTTGGTGAAGTTGCCAGATCCGCAGTTTGAGGGGCAGACGAAGAATAAATTAGGTAATCCGGAAGTTCGGGGTTATGTCGATAAGGTAATGACGGAATATTTCGGATACTATCTAGAAGAAAATCCAGCGATTGCAAAGAAGATTATCGGCAAGGCGACCTTGGCGGCACGGGCGCGGAAGGCGGCGAGAGCGGCACGGGATAATGTAATTCGCAAAGGCGCATTTGAGGGGTTGAATCTGCCAAGTAAGTTGACGGATTGCTCGAGTCGTGACCGTAGTGAGTGTGAGCTGTTTATCGTAGAGGGTAATTCGGCGGCAGGTAGCGCAAAGGAGGGTCGTAATCCGAAGATTCAAGCGGTTTTGCCTTTGAGGGGTAAGGTATTAAATACAGAGCGAGCGCGATTAGACAAGATGCTGGCAAATCAAGAGCTGGTGAGTTTGATTAAAGGGCTTGGAGTAGGGATAGGTGATCAGTTTGATCTTGGTGGACTGAGGTATGACAAGATTGTATTTATGACGGATGCGGATGTCGATGGGTTGCATATTGCGACTTTGCTTATGACTTTCTTTTTCCGATATATGCCAGAAGTGATTAAAGCAGGACATGTGTATTTAGCGAAGCCGCCACTTTTTGGGTTGTCGAAGGGGACTGGAAGTAATCGGAAGATTGACTATGTGTACGACGAAGTGGCGCTGGAGAAAAAATTAACGGAAAAGATTAATGAACGTCGTGAGGCGGGTACAAAGATTGATGAGAGCCAAGAACGGTTCAAGCAAGCGGGGTATACAGCACAGAACCGGTTTAAGGGTCTTGGTGAGATGGATGCGAAGCAACTTTGGGAGACGACGATGGATCCAGAGAATCGGATTTTAGTACAAGTGCATATTGATGATGCAGAAAAATGTGATGCTGTATTCACGAAGTTGATGGGTGATCAAGTAGACTTGAGGAAAAACTTTATTCAGGCAGGGGCGGCAACGGTTGACCTTGATGAGCTGGACTTTTAAAGAAAGGAGTAGAAGATGGTGAAGGAGAACGATGAAATGAAAGAAATGAAGCCACAGGATACTCCAGAGGAAGTCGAGAAAGATGTGACGGTTGAGGGGGAAGTAGTTGAGGCACAAGTGGTGGACGGCGTTGAAAAGCGTGATGTTGAGAGTACGATGGAAAGTTATTTCTTGCGCTACTCAATGTCGGTGATTATTGATCGGGCATTGCCGGATGTGCGAGATGGCTTGAAACCGGTGAATCGCCGTATATTATATGCAATGAATAAAAATGGTTGGCGAGCGCCGCATGCAACGGTGAAGTCGGCGCGTATTGTAGGTGAGGTGATGGGTAAATATCACCCTCATGGTGATTCGTCGATTTATGATGCAATGGTAAACTTGGCGCAAAATTGGAAAATGCGTTATACATTGGTCGAGGGGCAAGGTAACTTTGGTTCGATGGATGGTGATGAGGCGGCAGCGTCAAGGTATACTGAGGCACGAATGGACAAGGTGGGGGCGGAGCTTTTGACGGATATCGAAAAGGAAACTGTAGATTTTCGGGATAACTTCGATGGCAGTGAGCAGGAACCAGTAGTTTTGCCAGCAGCGGTGCCGAATATTTTGTTGAATGGTCAGATGGGAATTGCGGTTGGTATGGCAACAAACATTCCGCCACATAATATGACAGAGGTAATCAACGCGACGATTGCGCAAATTGATGATCCAGAGATTAGTTTGGACGGTTTGATGCAGCATGTAAAAGGACCAGACTTTCCAACAGGGGCAGAGGTGTATGGTGGTGCGCCGATGAAACAAGCTTATGCAACAGGTAAGGGATCGGTGACGATTCGGGCAGTAGCAAATATTGAAGAGAAGAAAAATGGTCGCTATCAGATTGTGATTACGGAAGTGCCTTATGGGATGAGCAAAGAAGGGTTCATTGAAAAGGTGCGCGAGTTGGTACTTGCAAAAAAGTTGGATCATATTGCTGATGCAAGAGATGAGAGTGCGCGCGGCAAGATACGAGTGGTAGTTGAATTAAAGAAGGACGCGTTCCCGAAGAAGATTTTGAATCAGTTGTATCGGATGACACAGCTACAGACGACGTTCCATTATAATATGTTGGCATTGGTAGATGGTGTGCAACCAAGGATTCTTGGTTTGAAAGAAATTCTGGCGGAGTTTATTAAGCATCGACAGAAGGTAGTGAGACGAAGGACGGAGTATGACTTGCGAAAGGCGAAAGAACGCGCTCATATTCTTGAAGGTTTGAAGATCGCGCTGGATCATATTGATGAGGTGATTAAGACGATCCGCGAAAGCTATGATGATGCAGACAAACGGTTGATGGAGCGGTTTGGATTGAGTGAGATTCAAGCGGCAGCAATTTTGGCAATGCAACTACGGAGGTTGCAAGGGCTCGAGCGGGATAAGATTGAGAATGAACTGAACGAGCTGTTGAAGCAGATTGCGGAGTATGAGAAGATTCTCGCGAGTGAGAGCGAAATTCTGCGGGTTGTTAAAGAAGAGTTGATTGCCATGAGAGATAAGTTTGGCGATGAACGTCGAAGCAAGATTATGAATCATGAGGTGGGGAAGTTCTCAGAGGAAGAGCTGATTCCGGATGAAGAGAGTGTGATTTTGATGACAACTGAGAATTACATGAAACGGGTGTTGCAGAGTGATTTTAAGAAACAAAATCGTGGTGGTAAAGGTAAGCGGGGGATGACTACAAAAGAAGAAGACGTGATCGCTCAGATTGTGACAGCGAGTTCGCACGATTATTTGCTTTTCTTCACGAACCAAGGAAGAATTTTCCGAATGAAAGCTTATGAGGTGCCGCAAGCGTCGTTGACGGCGAAGGGGACAGCGGCGGTGAATTTGTTGAATATGCATCCAGATGAGAAGGTGACGAGTATCGTCAAACAGGGGGCGGATCCGAGTGGATATCTCTTTATGACGACAAAGAAAGGCACGATCAAAAAGACAGCAGTGAAAGAGTTTTTGAATTTGCGTGCGAACGGGATGATTGCGATTAAGCTTGATCAAGGTGATGAATTGATGTGGATTCAGGAGACAACAGGGGAGAATGATGTTGTTATATCGACTTCGGCGGGTCAGGCGATGAGATTTAACGAAAAAGACGTGCGCAGTATGGGGCGGAGTGCAAAAGGGGTGCGCGGTATCCGGTTGCGTCCGAAGGATGAAATTGTGGGGATGGATATAGTAAGAGATGAGGGACAGAAGTTGCTTGTGATGTCGGCTAATGGCTATGGTAAGGCGACAGAGGCGAAAAATTTCCCAGTACATAAACGGGGTGGTGTTGGAATCAAGGTGGCGAGCGTGACGGCAAAAACTGGTCCGATCGTGGCGGTACATACTTTGGATCCAGCGGCATCAGAGGTGATTATGATGTCGAATAAGGGGCAGGCGATTCGGGTTGCGGTGAAGGAAATTCCGACTTTGGGTCGAGCGGCGCAGGGGGTGAGGATTATGCGGATGAATGATGGTGATTCAGTAGCTAGTTTAGGAATTGTTTTGCCAGATGAGGAAGAGACGAAATAGTAGCTCGTTCTGATATTCTAGGCTGCCCTTGAGCATGTTGCGCAGGGGCAGTTTGTTGTTGTGATTTACTGAAGTTGGATATAAGTATTTGATTGAGCCAGCGGAGGGGGAAAGCGACCCAACGAGAGTTGCTGCCTGACGGGTGG
>CAOQYN010000036.1 GCA_948514425.1 uncultured Candidatus Saccharibacteria bacterium | reverse complement strand
TATGCTCTTTCCTCCATCAAACACTACCTAGGTAGAGGCAGCGGAGGGGGAAACCGTCACAACGATTACCGTAATTTGATGGATAAATCTCACTGGGATCCACTGCTAAATTATAAGCATACGAGACTGTCTTGGCTACGCGTGACCAACTATACAAACTACGACCACCATTATAGATTCTACCATCACCAATACCAACTCCCCCACTACGGACAAAAGCTAAGATTATATTACATTAGCATTACATTGTACATACAAAATACATACAATGTAAGACAATTATTTCTTTATCACCTTCTTTGTAACGTCAAACTTCTCCATATATCTCCCCGTCAACAATCGTGTTTGCGCATAAAACGCCGCTACACTCTGATACGCAATCGCAACCACTGGCGACAAAACCCACTGAATCACCATCGCAAATTTACTTCGCTTCTTCAGCCCCTCAGGTCGTTTCGGCAACATCTTCAATGACACAAACACCGTCACGAAAAGCCCCAACGCCGCAATCGTCTGAATCAACCCCACCACATTCGGCAAACTCCACGCCACTACCCCCCGCGAACTCAAATTCAACAGCATCGGTATCCAACCCCCAAACGCTACAATCGGCGCCATAATCGCTAGCGTCACATGCCCATCCAACAACCTCCAAAATTTTGCAAATAAGGGCAAAAACTTCATCCCTAAACGTCGCTTCTTATTAAATAATCTCACACCCACATACGCCACATCACTCGCACCATAATCCCAACGTCGAAGCTGTACAAACTGCGCTTTCAGCGTTTCTCGAAATGTTTCCGACATTACCGCATCTTGATAGATCGGCACATGTATCGGCACTACACTATATTTACCCTCAAAATAAAACAGCGATCGCCAATATTGATGACCATCTTCTACAATCGTTCGTTTACTCCAAAAATCCATCCCCTCAAGTGCCGCCAGCGGCTGCGAATGTGAAGCAAAATTCCTCAAAAGATGCGGGCGCATCGTACTTACCACATTGAAAAATGAATTCGACATCGCCACCACCCGCATCGGAGCTGACGCTTCCCATATATTATTCGTAAAAATCGAAATCGGTTGATAACTATAATGCTGCCGATTAGGCCGCACGATAAACTCATACGCCACATAGTCCAAATATTTCTTGCTCATTCGATTGTCGCTATCTAGCGAAGTTACAATCACGTTTTCGACTGGAAGTTTTTTCTTAGCTACATAATCCGCCAGATGCTCGCCCGCATATGTTAAATTCGGCCCCTTACCCACGATTTCACCTTCAATATCTGCTGGATGCTTCACTAAAAGAAAATCCTTGAACACATCCCCAAACTGCTTCTTTAGCTCTTTTGCATTCGCTTCCATTGCTTCCCCACCTCGCTCTTCGTATCCTAATACAAAAATAATTCGCTCATTCGGAAAACTCGTATCCCGCACTGCCTCTACCGACGGCACCAACGTCTCCAAACCCTCATTGTACGCCACCATAATCACCGCATGATACACCTCATGCGGTTTTGGTTCACTATTACCCTCCACTGTCGACATCAACCGCAAATTCTGCACATGCTCCATCAAGGCATAGCTATCATCATTGCGATTATACAACCTCTCATAAGCCGCATGCGGATCCTCTAAATCCGCCAAGCGCTTCGCCCAATCCACCCGCTCAGCACGCCGCATTACCTCATAACCCTGAATCGTCCGAAAAGCCGTAGCCAGTGCTTTCACAAAGGTAATTGCTACCACAATCAACACATAAACTGCCCCTAGCATCGGGTTAATCCAAGAAATCACGAACAAGCCAATCACGGCAGTATAGCTCAATGCTCCTGGTAGAATCTCAAAAAAACGATATAACGCCGTCCGCTTCCCTTGCGGCAACTCCAAATCCTTCTTCACACTACTCCTCGCATGAACGTCACTATTACCACTCCCCAGTCAAGCGCAAAATCACCACAAATGTTGCCACCACTAATAACATTGTCACCCCAATAAATGTCAGCGCTAGATCTCGACCATGCTTCCTATAAATTCGTAAAGCCAAAAAATTATGCACTACACCAAATATTATCGCAAGCAATGGAAACGCTAGCATATTCATCCAACTATCACGTCGATATCCTCCAGATAGTCCCGCAATTTCCCCATATACATCACCATACCCTACAATCACTACTGTATTTTGCGGTTTAAGCGTAAAAAATGTAAAGACCAGCAACAACACGCTCATCATTGCCAAAATAATCATCGCCAACATCAGTGGCTTCTGTTTTTTCGCCACTTCACGCCAGGTTGCCCGAAAATTCAACTTTGGCTCTTTTTTCACCTTCTCGTCTTCCACTCTTCAATTATACAACAGAAAATCCTACGATAGCAAGCCTCTTTGTATAGACCCTGCATTTACGAATAGGGGTTGCTATCTATTCGTATCTGTTATATAATCACGCAAAAGAGTTAGAAAGAATAAAACGCGAGGATTACATGAAAAAACTAGTTATTGCTGGTAGCTCTAAGCTCCAAGAACGTGCTGCCTATTGGCGCGGATATTTCGAAGGTCGTGGTTACGACGTTATCGATTTTCCTAGCACCGTTCCCAGTGACGGAGATTATGCCGAAAATCTCACCGACATCTACACCTCATTTTACCAGAATATCGATCGCGCTGATGCCTTCTTCCTCATGAACGAAGACAAAGACGACATCGGTGGCTATGTCGGCCCAAGCTCATTTGCCGAACTATCTTACGTTATCATTGGTAATCTTAATCGCGGCAAAAAAACCGATATCAATATCCTTCAAATGCCTTCTTCCGAACAGGCTTGCTACGGAGAAATCAAATTCTGGCTCGATCAAGGTTGGATCAATGTCTATGATCGTCCCACTAGCAAAAAAGCTGCCCTTCCAGCCGAAGACATCGTCGTCGAAAAAGCCATCGAGACCAGCTTTGATGAAACTGAAGAATCCAGCCTAGCTGAAGAAACCAATACTAGCGAATCCACCCCATCCGTCCGTCCAAAATTTTTCATTAGCCCCCGTAGCGGCGAAAAAACCATCAACATCATCAGCTGCCGCAAACGCTGCCTCAACAATCTTAGCCCCGCCCACCGCGAGTACCTCAGCACGCTTTCTCCTGAGTTTCCAGCTTGGCTCCTGCGCTATATCGCCGCCCCAGAAATACAACGTTTAGACGGCGTCAGCATGGTCAACGGTATCGAATACAGCAGCTTATACAATTTTGACCACAATAACACCGTTTTTGCACACAGTATCGGTGTCGCCCTCATCGTCTGGCGTTTCACCCACGACAAAAAACAAACTCTCGCTGCCCTTTTCCACGACATTGCTAACCCAGCTTTCAAACATTGTATCGACTTCATGAATGGCGACTCCGAGACCCAAGAATCCACCGAAGAACGCACTAGCGAGATCATCCGCAATTCTCGCACCATCATGCGCCAACTCAAACGCGACGGCATCCTCGCCGGCGAAGTTTCCGACTATCACCTCTTCCCTCTCGCCGATAACGCCGCACCTAATCTCGCTGCTGACCGCCTTGAATACACCCTCTCTAACGGTCTCTTCCTCTATAATACTTGGGATATTGACCAGGTTCGACGCTTCTCCGACAACATCACTGTACTCAAAAACGAAAACAACATTGATGAAATCGGCTTCCGCGATCTCGAAATCGCCCGTGAGTTCACCATCAAATCCCTCCCAATGTTCGAAGAATATCGCGGCAATAATGCTCGCGCCATTATGCAATTCTATGCCGACATCATCAAATCCATGGAACTTCATGATTATCTCACCATCGACGATCTCTACACTATGAACGAACGTGAAATCATCGACTGGATCTTAAGCTGTGGCGATAAAACTATTAGCAATGCCTTCCGCGAGTTCCAACGTGCCACCAGCGTCTATGGTAGCAGCGCCCAAAAGAAAGACCGTTATTGCACCAGCGTCAAAGCGAAAAATGGTCGCTATATTGTCCCTCTTGTTGCCAGCGAAGACGACGAAGGTACCGACCAACGCATTACCGAACTTTCCAAAACCGTTGACCATGCCATCAAAAAATTCATCGACGTCAAGCCTGCCAAATACGTCGGCTTCGACTTCGAATTCACCCCTTATACGGAATAATAGCAGAAACCTATATCCTGTGATATACTAGCTGCAACATTCTAAAAACAAAAAGGACAAACATGTGTACAGCTGCTATTTATCAAACCCAAAATACCTATTTCGGGCGCAACCTTGACTACGATTTTTCCTATGGCGAAGAAACCGTCATCGTTCCTCGCAACTTTCCTTTTCACTTCCGCGAAGCTAAGTCACACGATTCCCACCACGCCATCATCGGCATCGCCTATGTCGCTGACACTCCCACTAACCTCCTTGTCAATGGAACACCAAAGTCATACCCCCTCCTTTATGACGCCGTCAATGAAAAAGGCTTAGGTATTGCTGGACTCAACTTTGTCGGTAACGCAGTCTATAATGCACACATTGACGACAAAGATAATATCTCCCAATTCGAATTCATCCCTTGGGTCCTCAGCCAATGCGCTACGGTTTCTGAAGCCAAAACCCTTCTCACAAAAATGAACTTCCGTGATCTTAAGTTCAACGACCAGCTCCCTATCGCCGAACTACACTGGATTATCGCCGACAACACATCAAGCATCGTCGTCGAATCTGTTGCCGACGGACTCAAAATCTACGACAACCCAGTCGGTATCCTCACCAACAACCCTCCTTTCGACGAACAGCTTTTTCATCTCAACAACTATATCAACCTCACCAACCAAGAACCAGTCAACCGTTTTGCACCAAATCTCAATTTACAGGCTTATAGCCGTGGCATGGGAGCTATCGGACTGCCAGGAGATCTAAGCTCACAATCGCGCTTCGTTAAAGCCACATTCACCAAAACGCATTCCCTTTCCGCTGATGACGAAATGAGCAGCGTCAGCCAATTCTTTCACATCCTCTATTCCGTAGAACAGCAATATGGTTGTTGCGATCTTGGTGACAATCATTATGAGCATACCCTGTATAGTTCTTGCTACAATCTAGAAAAAGGCATTTTCTATTATACTACCTACAATAATCACCAAATTTCCGCCCTCAATCTCCACCACGTCGATCTCGACTCCAGCGAGCTCTTCCGCTATCCAATCACCAACATCGAACAGATCAATTATCAAAACTAACCCCCCAATTTCACAGAGGCAAACTCTAATCCAACTTGTACATCATAAACTAGTTCACCCTTTAGCGCCTCCAACATCATCTCCCTACCCTTAGCTTTTGTCCGTAGTGGGTATGTACGCCTAGACTATGGATACGATGGCTACATCGGTCACGATGCTACACTACGATCACGCACAGCTAGTTCACCAACCACTGCTAATTTGCTAGGTTCCAATCCAGAAAGTGTTGGCCCGTCAGATAATGGCGCTCGCTATGTTGGTCGCCCCCTCCGCTGCCTCCAACATCATCTCCCTACCCTTAGCTTTTGTCCGTAGTGG
>CAOQYN010000035.1 GCA_948514425.1 uncultured Candidatus Saccharibacteria bacterium | reverse complement strand
TATAATGTAACCAACTACATTTTTACATGTTGTTCTAAATAGTTATAATGAACCTATCTTGAGCTGTCTCTAGACAGATTTTAGTAAGTTTGTTATAATTAGTGGTGGATTTTGGGTTCGTTCAGAAATTTCGAGAAGAGGATTCGGGGTTTTTGAACGAACCTGAAGAAAGGATAATTATAATAATATGGCAAAAGCCAAACTAACAATGGATGAATTGCTAGCGAGCTCGGATGAGAGCGTAAAGCGGGCAGTTGTGGGGGAGACAGTAACGGGGAAAATCCTGTCGATCAAAAAGCATGAGATTTTAGTTGATCTTGGTGCGCGTGGAGTTGGAGTTGTACCACGTAGAGAGGTTTCGTTTGCACGAAATTTGAACGTAGGTGATGAAGTTTCAGCTTCGGTAATTGAGTCGGAGATGGGTGATGGTAGCATCTTGCTTTCTCTGCGAAAGGCTGCAAAAGAGAAGGGTTGGGATGAGATTCAAGAGCGTCTTGACGCTGGTGAAGTGATTGAGGTGACGCCTTTCGATGCTAATAGGGGTGGTTTGTTGGCAGAATACGAAGGTATTCGTGGATTCTTGCCAGTGAGCCAGTTGTCAGCGGAGCATTATCCACGAGTGGGTAGTGCGGACAAGGATGAGATCTTGCAGCGTTTGAACTCATTGGTTGGACAAGCGATGAAAGTGCGGATTTTGGATGCGAATCGCAAAGATAATAAGCTAATTTTCTCTGAAAAAGAAGCTGTTAAGGACGGTCTTGCAGAGAGATTTGCAGAGTTGAATGTCGGTGATGTGGTCAAGGGTGTGGTGACTGGTGTGGTTGACTTTGGTGCATTCGTGAATGTTGATGGTGTTGAGGGTCTGATTCATATCTCGGAAATTTCTTGGGAACGCGTGAATAATCCAGCCGATTACGTTAAGGTGGGTGAGACGGTCGAGGCGAAGATTATTGCGATCGATAAGGAACGTTTGTCGCTTTCAATGAAACAGTTGACGGAAGATCCATGGCTTTCTGAGGTAGAGGGTCTGAAGAGGGGTGATGAGATCGAAGGTACGATTACGCGGATTACGCCGTTTGGTGCTTTTGTTCAGATTTCCCCAGCCGTAGAGGCTTTGGTACATGTATCGGAGCTAGGTGATGGTAATGATGCTGATCCAGAAAAGGTGTTTACCTTGAATGAACGAAAGAAATTCCGAATCTTGGATATTGACCGAGATGGTCGCAAGATTAGTTTGACGATTGGGTAATACTCAGTGTCGTTGATAAAAAATAAGAGACTTAGGTCTCTTATTTTTTAGGCTTATTTTTCTTGGGTTCGATAATACTGGTTTCATAGATGACGCGGGAGAATTCCTCGATGATGGTTTGGCGGTCGAGTTTGGCGGGTTTTTCAATACGAACAAAGGGGAGGCGAGCGCTACGGAAGAATTTTTCCATGTCTTTTGGATCACTGCCGATGTCGTTTTTGGATTTTGTGCCATCGTCGAGTTTGACTGCGCAAACAGGGCGTAAAGTACGTTTGTTACAAAACACGAAGTCAACAGTCTTGTTTTCGATAAAGCTATAAGCTTCGTGGCGGTTTTGGCTGCCGACTTTGTGGCTTAAGAGAGCGGAAAGGCTAACATCAGGGATAATGTAAAAACGTTGACCAAAAATATCGTTTAAGAGTTGGAAGCAATGTTTTTGATTGCCGATCATTAGCTGTTTGCGAGGACGATAACGAAAACGATCAATGGCGTCGCGACGACGACGCTGAGAGGAAACCATGACAAAAATAGATAATACGAGAAAAGTGGCGGTGGCCACACCGGCAATAGTGATAAAAATTGTGTCCATAATCAAATAAAATTAACCACCCTATCCTTCCATTATAGCACAGATGATATAAAAAGTCAAGATGAGGGGATGATTTTGGGATTGGTGAGGTAAAAATTTATACAGTTTTGGACTAAATAGCTGAATGTTATTTAAGTAGGAAGGGTTTTTGCTTGTTTTTTGAAAAAGTGTGGTATAATAGTTTTGTACGGTTGGTGATGCTGACCGAAATGATCCCCGGTAGCTCAATGGTGGAGCAAGAAGCTGTTAACTTCGAGGTTACTGGTTCGAGTCCAGTCCGGGGAGCCAAAAAGATGATTTAGTGAAACCCTAGGCAGAGATTGTCGGGTTTTTTTGGTATTTGTAGTTTTTTGTGGTAGAATAAGGAGAGCATATAATAACTTTTGATGTTTAAGAAAGGAGCGGCGATGAGTGGAACGACTGATGCGGCGAGTGCGAAAAATCAGGGCGAGACGGAAAAAGTGATTCGGATCGCTGGCTCGATTACGGTGGATGAGTTGGCACAGGCTTTGGGTCTGGCGGTAACAACTTTGATTGGCGAATTATTTAAGAATGGAATTGTCGCGACGATTAATCAGCGGCTGGATTTTGAGACAGCGGAGATTATGATTCAGGAATTGGGGATGACAGATGTAAAGTTGGAGCGTAAAAACACAGCTTCGAAATTGTCAGAGAATGGACGTCGAGAATTAAGTAAGGATGCGGTGCCGCGTCCGCCGGTAGTGGCAGTGATGGGGCATGTCGACCATGGTAAAACGACTTTGCTTGATAATTTGCTACATAAAAAGACGGTGGAATCGGAGGCAGGTGGTATTACGCAACACATTTCAGCGTATCAGTTGGAACATGAGGGGCGGAAGATTACTTTTTTGGATACGCCGGGGCATGAAGCGTTTGCAGCGATTCGTCAGCATGGAGCGATGTTGACTGATATTGTGGTGATTGTGGTGGCGGCGGATGATGGAGTAAAGCCGCAGACAGTGGAAGCAATTAAGTTTGCTCAAGGAGCAAATGCGAAGATTGTGGTGGCGATTAATAAAATTGACCGCGAAGGGGCGGATATTGAGCGGACAAAAGCAGGCTTGGCAGAACATGGTTTGATGCCAGAAGAATGGGGTGGTGATATTATTATGGTGCCAGTAAGTGCAAAAACTGGGGAGGGGTTGGAGAAATTATTGGAGAGTATTTTATTGGTGGCAGACGTTGAAGAGTTGAAGGCGGATGTTGAAATTCCGGCGGAAGGGCTGGTGATTGAGAGTCACATGGAGACAGGTAAGGGAAGCGTGGTGAATCTGCTGGTGACGGGTGGCGAATTAAGGGTGGGGGAGTTTGTAGTGGCGGGGAGTGTTTATGGCAAGATACGAACAATGACGGATTTTCGTGGTAAGCCAAAAGGAAAAGCGGGGCCAAGTACTCCCGTAACTGTGACTGGATTTAAGGAATTACCGAACTTTGGTGACAGGTTTTTGGAATATCAGGATGAGAAGAGTGCGCGAAAAGCAGCCTTGTTGAATGCTCAAGGGGCAGCAGATGATGCAGCTAGCGCCAATGTGACCAGTACGGATTTGCTTAGGATGATGAATGTAGAGGATAATTCAAAAGTCTTTAATGTGATCGTGAAGGGCGATGCACTGGGGAGTGTGACGAGTGTGGTAGATTCGCTGAAGTTGATTGATACAAAAGGCGAGGTGACGTTAAACATTGTAGCGACTGGTGTTGGTGATGTGACGGAAAATGATGTTTATATGGCAGCGGGTGATAATACAGTGGTTTATGGGTTTAATGTGAGTGTGCCAACTAATATTGCGAAAATGGCTGCAAGGGATGGGGTAGAAGTACGGAATTTTAGAGTGATTTATGAGTTATTAGATGATGCGCGCGTGAGCATGGAAGAATTATTGGGCGAAGAAGTAGTCGAGACAGAGATCGGTACTATGGATGTCATGGGCGTGTTTAGAGTAACAAAGACAGAACTGATTGCGGGGGGCAAGGTGGCGAGCGGGAAGGTTGTACCAGAAGCAAACGTGCGAGTTTTCAGAAAGAAGGAAGTTCTGGGTGAAGCTGTGGTTGAAAGTGTACAGAAGGAAAAAATTGACGCTAAGGAGTTGATTGAGAATGAGGTAGGGGGGCTTGCGATGAAGACGGAAAAGAAAGTGATGCTGGAGGTTGGCGATAAACTAGAATTCTTTACACGCGAGCGAAGACAGAGAAAATTGGGAGAGTAGAAGATGTGCCACTAAGATGTGGTGCGTCCTGGTAATAAAAAGAAAGCGTCCTACTGTTTACAACAGTAGGACGCTTTCGGTAGTTTTATCATAACATGCTTTGCTAGAAGCGCAAAGCTGTTTTTTGCAGGTTTCTTCACCTGTCGTGAAATTAGCATAAAAAGTATTGACATTACGCTCACGCTTTGCGATAATGAGAGGTATATAAGGTCACGTTTATAAAATAAGTTCACAAAAAGGACAAAGAAAATGAAATTAAACAAAACTATAAAACGCAGCTATCTCGGGCTAGCTGGTTGTTGTGGTGTGTTGGGGTTACTCACTATAGCAATGCTTTGTCCGATTAGCAGCAACGGCGCGAGCGCTTTAACGACGACGGATGATGGCACTCCGGTGACGGTTGCGCAGACGACTGAGGCGCGGATGTATATTAAGCCTACAGTTTCGTTGTCTCTGCAAAATGGAGTTGAATTTGATATTACTCCGACGACAACTGGGGCTTTTGGCGCTGGTACAGCGCAATTATCAGTGAATACAAATAGCTCGGATGGTTATTCGCTTTATATGAAAACAGAGAATGGTGAACAGACTTTGAAGAGTGCGGCTGGAAATACGGTCGGTGCGGTTAGTGGTACGCAGACTCCTAGCACTTTCGTGAAGAATACTTGGGGTTATGCTTTGGGTAAAGGCATAGATGCTAATACGGCGTCTTATAAAGCGGTACCTGCGACTGCTGGTACGCCAATTATTGAGACAGATACTGTAGCTGCTGGTGGTGCTGCAGATAACTACACTTTGGCTTTTGGTGCGAAAATTGGTACGGATTTGCCTACTGGTGAGTATACCAATAAGGTAGTTGTAAGTGTGATTGCTAATCCAGAGACCGTGACTAGTTTGACCCAGTTGACTTATATGCAAGAGATGACTGGTGATATCTGTAAGACAAGCCCTGAACATGCTGAAAAGCAGTTAATTGATGACCGTGACGGTAATTCTTACTTCGTGACCAAAATGAAAGATGGTAACTGTTGGATGACGCAGAACTTGGCGTTGAATATTGATAGTACGAACGGTGTTTTGGCATCGAACGCGACTGGCACAGGTACTTTTGAGTGGAAGGGTGCTGGTGATGGTACTAACAATTTGCCAAAAACTACTGAGACGACGGTTCCAGCTGCTGTAAGTGGTGGTGGTTCGCAAACAGACACTCGGAGTTGGAATTTGGGTAAATATGTTCTGAGCAATCCAAGCGATGGAACGAGCTGTACGGTAAATACTGGTGAAAGTATTAGCAAATGTACACGGTTCATTGATGTGAGCGATAGTAGTGTCTGGAAACCAACTTTCCAAGCCACTAAGGATGCGAGTGGGAATATAACTGCTTATGATCCGACAGCTCATACGTATGATGCACACTATTTGATCGGTAACTACTATCAGTTCAATACTGCGACTGCTGGTACTGGTGCTGCGGTTACAACTGACGGGGCGAATGCAGCTGCATCTATTTGTCCTAGTGGGACAGGGGGGAACTGGGTATTGCCTTTATCTGGAACCATGAATAACAATGTTTCTGGAAGCTTCTATAACTTACTGATCAAGTATAACGCGGCAAGTGGTGCAGAGGGCGCCTCCAACATCATCTCCCTACCCTTAGCTTTTGTCCGTAGTGGGTGGGTCCCTCTTAATGACGGTTTGGCTGACGTCGTCGGCCGCAGTCTCTATGACTGGTCACGTGTAGCTACTTCTGCGTCTGTTACCTACTACTTGGGCGTGCTTCCTACTGAGGTGTACCCGTCAAACGACAGCTACCGTTGGGCCGGTTT
>CAOQYN010000034.1 GCA_948514425.1 uncultured Candidatus Saccharibacteria bacterium | reverse complement strand
GCGTGCTTCCTACTGAGGTGTACCCGTCAAACGACAGCTACCGTTGGGCCGGTTTCCCCCTCCGCTGCCTCTACCTAGGTAGTGTTTGATGGAGGAAAGAGAGCCTGTATACAAAAGTTATACAGTTATTTTTTGTATAATTTTTGTATACAGTATGCGTGATACACGGTCATCTTACCTCTGTTGAAAAGGATTATGTTTGTAAGAATTAAATATTTTTTGTTACACTGGCGAGCATATTAAATTAATTATGAGGAATTGTTGTGAAGAAAACACCAATTTTGTTGTCAGCTGCGCTTTTGGCGTCTGGAAACTTTAGCGCTATGGATGGGGTAACTGCTCGTTCTCTTGCTAGCCAAGAAAAATATAGAAGCGGAATATTAAGTGAGGACCCTTTATCGGGTAGTAATTTGGGCATTGTGTCTAAAGATTCGAATAGGGATGAGCTATTTTTAGATGAAAATATGCAGGATCCGACTTTTAATCTTTTATCGGTGGACTATAAACAAAATCAAATTGGTTTACAGCTACATGAAAAGACAGGCTGGCTTATCAAGCGCGTAGTTTTGGCTTATCGTAATTATGAAGGCGGAACAACTGAGGCGGAGGCGGATGCGAACATTACAACTCTTGGTATAAATGACAATAACACATGGAAGACACTATGGGATTATGATGCTAATGGCAGGGCGGAGTTGTATAGATATTTAGTGCCTGGTACGAGGTTGAATCCGATTTTACTAACAGAAAATTTGACTAATGTTATATATTATGCGGTCGAATACGGTAAAAAAGTAGATGTGGACGGGAACTCAGTATGGCAAGATTTGTGGTGGTCGAGAGGTAAAATCAGTTATCGGAATTGCGTTCATGCTTCGGTTTTTAATCCGGAAACGATGATCTGTACACGCGAAAGTGACGGGTCTTATCAAGTGAGGAAAGCGGATTATACAAAGGTGGATATGCCTGTGGAGCAAATTGAGTCTTGGGATGAAGAGTGGAACGCGGTGTTGCAAGAGCGACAACAAAAAGTGGGTGAACAGTTGTCGGAATTGCGCGATAATTTATATAATGTCTTGAAGATTTTGGATGGGGCTGATGAGGTTTTAGACGGTTTGAAAATTACTATACCAAAAGCTGAAAATATGGGTAATCATGAACATATGAAGCTGGAAGTGGAACGTTTGCAAAAATTATCTCAGGTGATAAGGGAATATTATCTTGGTTTGAATAACTCTAGTGGACAGGAGGAATTGGAGTATTTGAGACAGGAAAATGAAGGGTTGAGTTTGAAATTGGAGGAGATTAGGGGCGAGAAAGAGAGGGTGGAGCAGGAGAATGTGCTTTTGAAGCAGCAACTTGATATGGTTAATAAAGATGACACTGCTGGCGATATTCCTGATAATATCTCTAATGCCACAGGTAATGAAGCACCAACTGTTGCGGAAGGTGAGAAAAAAGTAGGGGTGGTACAGGAATTGGTGGCGGTAGCGGAGACGTTTAGTTCTGCGGAGGCTGATAGCGGTGTAGATAATCATCAGAATGACGATTCATGGAATGGGCAAGAAAGTACCGAGGAAGTAAGAGCCGATGTAACTGTACCGCAGTTGGGTGATCTCAAGAAGGAATCGGAACCCAGCCGAATAAAGTGGTGGATTGTGATGGCGGGTGCAGGAATAGCAGCGATGACGTTTTTAGGATGCAAGTTTAGAAATAAGCGTAAATGATTCTAATTGCTGATGTTTTTATGATATAATTATATTCAGTATGGAATGTGTTTTTACGTTGGTAGCATTTGGTTTGGGGTTTTTGGTGGCCCAGCTTTGGAAAATGGTGAGTGGTCTGGTATCTGGCAAGAAAGTGAGCGCGAAGGAGGCAATTAGGCAGTTTTCGCGCTCTGGGGGTATGCCTTCTGGACATACGGCGAGTATGACGGCAGCTACTATATATTTGGGTTGCGTGAATGGTTTTGGATCTAGTCTCTTTGCTTTGGCGCTGTGTATTTGGATGATTGTGATTTATGATGCGACGCATGTGCGCTATGCAGTAGGCAAGCAGGGAAGAGCGTTGAACGAACTATTGACTCAAGATGCGAAAGCGGAGTTACCTTTGGTAGAGGGGCATACCATACCGCAGGTGATGGTGGGGGCTGTAATTGGTGTAATTATTGGGTTAGGTATGGCTAGTTTGACGGGAGTTTTGTAGCTGGAAATGGAAAATTCAGTGTTTATTTGGGATTTTGCGTAAAAATGTTGGAAAAAGTGAAAAAAGTCGAAAAAAACTATTGACATTTATTAAGATGTGATATAAGATGGGAATAGTCTAGGAACTGCGAGGACTATAGGGGAAGTTTGAGCTTGGGTTCTTAGAGAGTTTTAACAATTTAGTTGTGCAATTATGGTTTGTGGAGATGTCGCTTGAGGAAACTTGGCGTAGTCTACAAACTTATCATCGTCAGTTATTTATGAACTTTGGTTCAAACCGGCTTTTTATAAAGCCACTTTAATGGAGAGTTTGATCCTGGCTCAGGATGAATGCTGGCGGCGTGCCTAATACATGCAAGTCGAGCGGTAGCAGGGCTTCACCGTTCTCTTGGAACTCCGGGCCGATGGCGGGAGATTTTCTCGAGGGAACAGTGAAGTTGCTGACGAGCGGCGGACGGCTGAGTAACGCGTGGGAACATACCCCGAAGTGAGGGATAACTACTCGAAAGAGTGGCTAATACCGCATGTGATCTTCGGATTAAAGCATTTATGCGCTTTGGGAATGGCCTGCGTACGATTAGATAGTTGGTGAGGTAAAGGCTCACCAAGTCGACGATCGTTAGATGGTTTGAGAGGATGATCATCCAGACTGGGACTGAGACACGGCCCAGACTCCTACGGGAGGCAGCAGTAGGGAATCTTTCACAATGGGCGAAAGCCTGATGGAGCAACGCCGCGTGCAGGATGAAGGCCTTCGGGTTGTAAACTGCTTTTATAAGCGAGAAATATGATGGTAACTTATGAATAAGGATCGGCTAACTACGTGCCAGCAGCCGCGGTCATACGTAGGATCCGAGCATTATCCGGAGTGACTGGGTGTAAAGAGTTGCGTAGGTGGCATAGTAAGTAGATAGTGAAATCTGGTGGCTCAACCATTCAGACTATTATCTAAACTGCTAAGCTCGAGACCGTTAGGGGTAACTGGAATTTCTAGTGTAGGAGTGAAATCCGTAGATATTAGAAGGAACACCGATAGCGTAGGCAGGTTACTGGGACGGTTCTGACACTAAGGCACGAAAGCGTAGGGAGCAAACGGGATTAGATACCCCGGTAGTCTACGCCGTAAACGATGGATACTAGCAGTTTTGGGTATCGACCCCCAGAGTTGCGAAGCTAACGCGTTAAGTATCCCACCTGTGTAGTACGATCGCAAGATTAAAACATAAAGGAATTGACGGGGACCCGCACAAGCGGTGGAGCGTGATCTTTAATTCGATGGTAAACGATAAACCTTACCAAGGCTTGACATCCGAGGAAGGCTCTCGAAAGAGAACTGTGCCTTCGGGAACCTCGAGACAGGTGATGCATGGCCGTCGTCAGCTCGTGTCGTGAGATGTTTGGTTAAGTCCATCAACGAGCGCAACCCTTGCAACCAGTTGGATTTTTCTGGTAGGACTGCCCCGGTAACGGGGAGGAAGGAGGGGATGATGTCAGGTCAGTATTTCCCTTACGCCTTGGGCTAGAATCGCGCTACAATGGCCGGTACAATGCGAAGCGAAGCAGTGATGTGAAGCAAATCGCACCAAAGCCGGTCCCAGTTCGGATAGAAGGCTGAAACTCGCCTTCTTGAAGTCGGAATCGCTAGTAATCGCAGATCAGCATGTTGCGGTGAATACGTTCCCGGGTCTTGTACACACCGCCCGTCAAACCATGAGAGTCACCAACACCCGAAGTCCGCTTTGGCGGCCTAAGGTGGGGGAGATGATTGGGGTTAAGTCGTAACAAGGCATCGGTACGAGAACGTGTCGATGGATTACCTCCTTTCTAGGGAGATTGATGCGAATGTGAACGAGTCGAGCCGAAAGGTGAAGCGAAGTGAACATTTAGCTAGGTTGATCATGGTTTTGTCAGTAAGCTTGTGACAAAATATTGCCCGCAAGGGTCATGAAATAAGCTTTTAACTACGATGAATTGCACAACTAAGTTGTTAAGTCGACCGCCTGAGAGGGCGGTTTTGGTTTGGTGGGGAATTTGAGCATAATGTGGTATAATATTATTAGGATGAAAGAAGTGGAAATAAAAAATGATACACGAAATTTGCAGGATGAATATAAAGGTTTAACGAATGAGCAAGTTTTTGTTGAGTTGAGTAAAAATCGTTCAGATTTGGAGGTGGCGATTGAAAATGTTGAACATGACTTTAATGTAGGAACGATTGTACGGAGTGCAAATAATTTTAACGCCGCCAAAGTGCATATTATAGGGAAAAAGAAGTATAATCGTCGCGGAGCGATGTGTACGGATAAGTATTTGGAAGTAGTGCATTGGACGGATGTAGAAAGTTTTTATACGGATCAGTTGGAGCGTGGGCGGGAAGTTGTGGCGATTGAGAACCATGATGAACGAGTGAAGCCGTTGTCTTGTAAAAAGTTTGTACAGGCGACAACGCTCTTGTTTGGAAGTGAGGGCGGGGGATTAACCAATGAGGCGTTGCGAAAAGCTCAGGATGTGCGAGAAATAGAGAGTTTTGGTTCGACTAGGTCGATTAATGTGGGAGTGGCAGCTGGAATTGCGATGTATGAGTGGACGAGACAGTGTGTTTTGGAGGGGAGAGGTGACAAAGAGGCGTAAAAACCAGTCTCGGGCGCACGATAAAGTGAAAAATCGAGCGAATAATACCGTAAAAAAACTGACTATTGGCCAGAAAATACGGGGTTTTAATATTTTGTTTCCGTGGTTTAAGGTATTGGCAATGGCGATGCTGGTAATGGTGGTGGTGTTTGGAGTTTTGGGAGTAGTGCGACACAAGGAGTTGGCAGAAAATGCAGAGTTAGCCGATGCGGAGGCGGTTCTTCAGGAGTCAGCAGTAGAGAAGACGGTGGACGGCGCGGCGGGTGAAGAGCAGGCGAAGCGAACAGGGTCGGCCTATGTGGTCTCTCGACCAGAAGCTTTGCAAAATCAAAGGTTAAAAGATAAGAAATTGATTGCTTTAACGTTTGATGATGGACCATCACCGATTACGACTCCACGCTTGTTGGACATTTTGCAGGAGAAAAAGGTGAAGGCGACTTTTTTTGTGTTGGGTCGAATGGCACAGGCATCGCCAGAAATTTTGAAGCGAGAGGAGAGAGAGGGGCATGCTGTTGGTAGTCATACAATGGGGCATGTGGATCTAACGACAATGGACATAACTGGGGTGGGGCAGGATGTGGCGGCGATGGACGGTGTGTTTAATGAAATTCTGGGGCGTCCCGTGGGGCTTGTGCGGCCACCATATGGAGCAATTAATGATGTAGTCAAGGCGGGGGTTCAAAAGCCGTTGGTGATTTGGACGATTGACCCAGAAGATTGGAAATTTAAGGATGCGGAACGGACGCGGCGACACATAATGGAGAGGGCTTTTGATGGTTCGATTGTACTACTACATGACATTTATAGCCAGACGGTGGATGCGGTGGAGGTGGTGATCGACGATTTGAGGGCGGCAGGGTATGAGTTTGTGACGGTTCCAGAGATGGCAAAGATGAAGAATGTAAAGCTGGAAGCGGGAAATATTTATCGAGGATTTTAGTCTTGTATAGTCCTTGGTGAAAACTCATAAAGAGTGGAAGTCGAGGGTCTTTTCTTTCGATGATGGTTCAGTGTAACAAAAAGGAACAGCCTCATTGTAAAATGTGGTTAGCAATAAC
>CAOQYN010000033.1 GCA_948514425.1 uncultured Candidatus Saccharibacteria bacterium | reverse complement strand
ATGGAGGGGATATATCCAACATCATCTCCCTACCCTTAGCTTTTGTCCGTAGTGGGTTCGTCGGCGTCGACTACGGCTACGTCACCGGCGCCGACTACGAGACGACGCTTCGGTCGCGTACCTCTGTCTCAGCGACCGATGCCTACGTTTTGGCCTCAGATCCTACTCTTGTCTACCCGTCAAACATCGCGGTTCGTTATAATGGTCGCCCCCTCCGCTGCTTCTGCATGTTAGAAGGAAGTAGTATAGGATATTCAATGTCTAGGGTTGTTGTGAGACTTTGGCACTTGTTGTCTTGGCTGGAACTTTTGGATTCTTTAGATGACAAAAGTTCCACCACAAGTCGAACAACAACCCTAGACATTGATAGTCATATACTACACTTAACTTCTTTCCGACATCTCACCACTGGTCTTTCTCACTCCCTACCATGTACTCTTTGCTATCTACATATACTTACAAACAAGCCTAGAGCTCGAAACACACTACGCCAAATCACTGGCTACACGATTAACTTCTTCAATCGTCGTAATCCCCGACAAAGCTTTCAAAATTCCATCCTGCCGCATTGTCACAGTACCCTTTTCCCTCGCTGTGTGCATCACTTCTGCTGCCGTTGCATGCGAAACAATCAACTTTTGGATATCTTCATCCACATCAATCGCCTCATAGAGCCCAACCCGTCCTGCATAGCCGCCTGGTGAATCCTGATCATCTACACCTTTAACCAATGTATAACTATTTTGCCCCGCCACTGGAAGCCCCGCGTAACCCAAATCCTCCCCCACCATCGCCACATCTTCCTGCGTCCTCGGCAACAAATCTCCAACCACCTTATTAACTTCATTTGTTTGCATCTCATTACTCTGGAACACCGTCCGCTTCTGCGCCACACGCCGCACTAATCTCTGTCCAATCACCGTATTCAAAGTTGAAGCAAGTAAGAACGGTTCAATCCCCATATCAAGCAACCTTGGCAAAATCCCCGCCGCACTATTCGTATGTAGCGTGCTAAACACCAAATGCCCTGTCAAACTCGCCTGCACCGCCAAATTCGCCGTCTCCGCATCCCGAATCTCCCCCACCATCACCACATCTGGGTCTTGCCGCAAAATACTCCTCAACCCCGACGCAAACGTCAACCCAGCATCAACATTCACCTGAGTCTGATTCACCCCCTCCATCTTGTACTCAACCGGATCCTCTAGAGTTACAATATTGATTTTTTCACTCTTAATCTTCTTAATCAAGGCGTACAACGTTGTACTTTTACCTGAACCCGTCGGACCAGATGTCAAAATCATACCATTTGGTCGGCTAATACCTTCCATCACCGCACGCAATGCCCTTCCTGTCATCCCCATCCCCTCAACATCCATGCTCGTACCGGTCTTATCCAACAAACGTATCACCACCTGCTCCCCCCACACTACTGGGCTAATCGCGATACGCAGATCTACCTCCTTATCCCCCACCAAGACTGCAAACTGCCCATCTTGCGGAATCCGATGCTCGTCAATCTTCAAATTCGATAAAATCTTAATCCGCGACACCAAGGCTGGCTCAATCGCCTTCGGCAATTCCATCACCTTCCTCAGCACGCCATCAATTCTACACCGAATAGCCAAACTATTCTCCAAAGGCTCAATATGCACATCACTCGCCTTCGACTTCACGGCAAAATCCAAAATACTCGTCAACGCCTTAGAAATCGGCGAATCTTGCGTAATCGTCTTAACATTACTATTCGCCTGTTTTTCGACTTCTTGATTCGTAACTTTTACGGCCTGCTTCACCCCGGTAAAATCACCACGGTACTGTTTTAATACCGCCTGAATCCCATCACTCGACGCCATCACCGCTCGCACCGGTCGTCCAGTCAAGGTCGATAAATAGTCTACCGACTGGATATTCCCCACATCAAGCATTGCTACCACAAGCTGACCATTACTCTCACCAAGTGGTACCACCATACTGCGCTTTGCTACCTCAAACGGCAACAGCATCAGCACATCTTGATCCATCTCGACGTTCTTCAAATCTACATACGGCACCCCCATCACCACCGCCGTCGCATGTGCAATCATCTCGTCTGTCACCAAACCCTTAGCAGCCAAAGCCGCCAACAACGGCTGTTTTGACTGCACGACTTCAGCTTGCACTTGTGCTACTGCATCAGCACCAACCAAACCTTCGTTAACTAGAAGCTGTATTACTCGCTCTAATCCGTCTTTTGTCAGCAACGCCACCCTTACTCTCCTTCATCATTAGTCTCATCTCCATCACCCCCTTCTTCATCCTCCGACACCTGCTCTCGACCACACGCAATCAATTCCGCCTTGTCTAACATCCCATTCTGGTCAATATCTTCACAATCACCCACATAAACCTCAATCGTCGGGTTAATCGCAGTACTATTAAAAATCTCCTCATTTGGCTCAGCTAGCTCGCTCGTAATCACCTCACCTACCGTCTTAAATTCAACCTTCGCTTCACCCGGATCACCCAAAATCGCATTACACGCCAAAAAAGCCGCCAATGTTCCAATCCCCGCAATCAAAATCAAACTATAAACATCCGACCGCTTCATTACTTTCTCCTCTTTGGTTTATCATTCGCCTTCAAAACTACAGTTTTCTCAAGCTCCCCTGCATCCTCCAAATAATACGCATTCGCCAGTGCATTCAGGCTCAATCCAGAATTTGTCCATTCAATCGTCGCCGAGGTAATATCAAATTCGCGAATCGACTTTTCGATCTTATCCAACGCACGCAGTACCACATCATTCCCGCCATCCACTTGCAAAGTCACCGGAATCACCCCTACACCCTCAATTCGACTTTCCACCATATCATCACGCGGGGTCAATCTCTCTGGCTCCCACCCAGTCAACAGTAGCACCTGATTCAAACTCGCCATCAAAGCCTCGGTATTTTTGCGCGCTGGCAACGCATCAGGAATCACCCGCAACGCTGAACAAATCTTTGCCGACTGCAAATACTGCTGTTTCTCCAAATCGTTCGTCGACTGCTCATATTTCTTGTTAAAATCAATACGCTCACCATCTTCGTCGTAACATTTCTCATTGCGCTTACGTGCTACCGACTCCAAATCCGTATCCATCGCCATCTGCATCAAAACTTTATATCGCAGGCTTTCTGGAATACTATTCAAAGAAATCTCACTCGGATTACACTTTTCAATCTCCTCATTACTCAAACGCCCATTACCATCCGTATCAACACATACCCCTACATTTCTCAGGGACTGATCATAATCAGTAATCGCTTGGTTCTTCTCCGAAATAACTCTCGTATTGAAGCCAATATATTTTATCAAGAAAACCGACAACACCGCGCAAGTACCAAACACCAACGACGCCACCAAAACCTCCAACATCGTCAGCTGTTGAGCCTTCGAGATTTTAATTCGCTTGCTAGGCGCCGTATCAAACTTCTCACTTGCCATTAGTCATTCCCTCCCTGTCCATTTGTGTTATTTTTATCACCCCCATTATCGGAACTATCTTTCTCGTCTTCAGTCTTCTGGTTCACATTGTTCAAACATTCTGTATCACCATCCGCACACTCAGTTGCCGGCTGCGTGAACATACCGCCAATTTGTACATACGAATCCGTCACGTTCTGACCTACCGGGCCAATCGCCATCATATGTTTATTTCGAAAAGCAAAGAACTCTGGATTCACCGTCAAATTCGCCGTAAACCGCAAGACGAGATTATTACTCTCATCACGACCATTCGAACTTGATGATACTGTCAACCCTTCTGGTGCCAACATACAATCATTTGTCGAAGTCCACTTTGCCGCATCATTACCCTGCGCCGTACCGCTGTATTTAATACAAGCACTCTCAAAATGCGGAACACCAGAAATCGTGCCATTCAGTTCCATCTTTCCACCCCTGTGCCATGTATTAAACTGCGGCGTCCGCCAAATCATCACTTGGTCAACTTTCTTCAACACATACACTTTTCGCCCATCCTTTTCGGTTTCTGTAACACGATCATCCGTCACCGTCACTTTCCCCTCAGCGTCTGTCTCAAACTCTACACCCGCATTCAACAACTCATCCTCTGGCACTTCCGTCTCCGAAACCTTCAACTCCGCATCTTCATCATAAAACAGCTCTACCACATCCGTTTCATCTTCATCTTCACGCGAGCTACTTCCTACTTGCAATGCCGCACAACCTTCAGCATTCAGATTCCACCAAGCATAATAATCCTCACCCTTACGATATGGCATACCATCGCTACTTGCTTCCTCGATACACCAAGTCGGGATCTCGTTCCCCTTCGCGTCTACATACCTACCATAATCATACTTCGTCAAAGCCACACCCTTCTTAAAAGACTCCAATACCCGGTAATCAATCAATGGTGCCGTTCGTGCGTCGGCCTGCGCTTCCATCCGCAAAGTGCTCGCGTCCAAATCTACTCGCAACTCCGAAATCTGCACCACATCCCCTCCCGTTGGCAGCATCGCTGCCAATGCCCCAAACACCCGAGACAGCATACGCTTATTATTCGCGATCTCTTGCAGCTTACCCAACTGCCCTTGCACAGTCACAAGATCACCCAATTCTTCAAAGCCCATCAACTTTGCCGACATCGTTTCTAGCTTTTTATCTTGATTCGACATTGCAATATCTTGACCACTCTTAATACTAAACAATACCGCCACCGCTCCAAAACTCACCACCGACACTACAATACATACAAACAAAACTAAATTTCGCAACTTTTGCACCCGAATCATCTGATGCTTCACCTCCGGCACCAAACTAATTTCGTAAGTCTTGCTCACCGTTGTAATTGGTTTTTTCTCTTGCTCTTTCTTCCCAGTCAGTGTCGCTACCAAACCCTTCAACCAATCCATTAGTCATTACTCCTTTCCGCCAAACCAATCGCCACCGCAAACTCGCTCGCCACCGGCTGCAATACCTTCTGCTGTTCCGGCGAAACTCGTACCAATTGCCATGGATTCCCTTGTGTTGTTGGTACATTAGTCTTCGCCTCAATATATTCAGCAATAAATGGAATCATCCCAGCAAAACCTGATAAAATAATACCTCCTACTGGCGCATTCATGTATTCCGACTGGAAAAAGCGAATACTTTTTGCCAGTTCCGACGCAAAACTCTCCAATGTCGAATCCAACGCCTTAAACACCTGCCCCTCGACTTTGTCTTGTGCCAAACCAAACTTCAAAATAAACTGCCGCGCCTGTTCGTCCTTCACTGAAAGTGCCGATGTTACAGTTTTAATTAGCAACGCAAATCCACCTGGCACACTGCGCACCAATCTCGGGACACCTTGATACATCATCACAAGATCCGTACTCCGTTCCCCAAGATCAATAATCAATCGCGCATCTTGCGCACCAATCGGCGTCAAAGCTCGCGCCATCGCCAACGACTCTGGTTCCTGTGCAATCACATTAAATCCAAAAGATTCCATCACTTCAAGCCGCGTCTCCGCAAAATTCACCGCCGTCGAAGAGATCAATACTTCCGCCTTTGTCGCATCATTTGGACACACTCCCAAAGACACATAATCCACCGTCGCTTCATCCAGAGGCATCGGGATATACTTATCCAACTGATACTTAATCGTATTCATGAGTTCACTCTCTGGCTGATTCTCCACCCTCACAATCGCCGTAAAGGTCTTTGCCGCTGGCATACCCACAGCAACATTCTTCGTCGTAATCCCCGCCTGTTTCACTGCACCAAGAATCGTCTCGCCCAAACGCCGCACACCTGCAGCTGAACTATCTTCTAAAACTTTATGTTCAACCGGCACATACGCAAACTTCTGCAACGCCCAACCATGCTGCGCACCACCAGAAAGTTGTACCAAACGAATTGCAGTTGTCCCAATATCTAATGCGAAGAAATCGCCCACTCCATGGATTAAGCTCATGCTATCATTATAAATCGAAGTCTCACGGAAATCAACATTTTTTTGCATTTTACTAAAACCACTCGCAATCCCGATAAAACCTTACGAAAAAATGCTTTTGTCCGTAGTGGAACAATCAATCTCAACGATGGAAAAGCCTATACAGTTGGTAACAGTCTCTATAATTGGTCACACGTCACAACCTCACTCAATCATGCTTATTATCTAGGATCAAGCACCATTGAAGTCATCACGACAACCAACAACAATCGTTGGAACGCTTTCCCCCTCCGCTGCCTCT
>CAOQYN010000032.1 GCA_948514425.1 uncultured Candidatus Saccharibacteria bacterium | reverse complement strand
ATAATGTAACCAACTACATTTTTACATGTTGTTCTAAATAGTTATAATGAACCTTCGATGATTTAGGGGTTGATTTTGATTGGCGAATGCAGTAAAATGGTGGTGTGGGGTGTATTTTGGGGATATAGCTCAGCTGGTTAGAGCGCTAAACTGATAATTTAGAGGTCTGTGGTTCAAGTCCACATATCCCCACCAGCGAGATCTGGGGTAATAGCTCAGCTGATTAGAGCGCTGCCTTTGCAAGGCAGAGGTCCAGGGTTTGAATCCCTGTTACTCCACCAGATTAGAAAGTGATTCGTTATCTCTTTGAGGGATAACGAATTTTTGTGCATTAAAGTCTGCTAGAGTCAGGCTGCTGGATGGTCCGCTGAATTAAAAATACCCCGTAAAAGGGATATTTTGACATGATTTAACTTTAAGCAGCCTCGCAGTTATGATGCTTAAGGTCTTATCTATTTTATATCACAAGGTGCATAATGTCAAGTTTAATTTTCCACAGGATGCGCAAAACTTTGAAGTATGCGTTCGGACGGAAAATGTATTTAAAAATAAGTTTTTTGAAAAAACAAGAGGGGAATTTTGAGTGATTTTACAGGGGTGGGATGAAGATTATGACATAATTTTAGCAAAAACATATTGACAAAACTAAAGCAGTATGCTACAATGGTAGTAACATCCAGAAATCATGGTGTCTGGTCACAATGAGAATAGACACAGGAGTGGTGATAAAAGGGTGGAAGATAATAGTTAATTGGTGGGCAAAAGGAGAAATAAGCATGTCAGGAACGAAAGCTGGTGGCTTGAAAGCTGCCCAAACTAATCGTGAAAAGTATGGCAAAGAGTTTTACTCACAGATTGGTCGCAAGGGTGGTCAAAATGGTCATACTGGTGGCTTTGCTGCGAATCCGGCTTTGGCACGGATTGCGGGTGCGAAGGGTGGACGGATTTCCCGTCGTGGTCCAGCGAAAAAAGCTGCTTAGTAATATAACGTAATAAATTGTAAAATCGCTCTGAGATTGGATCTCGGGGCGATTTTTTGATGCTTATGTTAGGTGTTGTAGCCTAGGCGCGTTATACTAGGTGTATGGTTGGAGGTAAGGATAAAACTGTGGCGGAGCTGAATAAATTTATTGCAGGGTTGAAGAAGGATTTTGAGCAGTTTCGGTTTCGAGAGGGTAAAAAGTTCATGTTTAGGCCGTCGCGAACAATTATTTTTGAGCCTTTGGCGGACTATCTTGAGAGTCCAGAGAAATATAAGCTTTCGTTGCTGCATGAGTTGGGACATGCAATACTTGAACACAAATTTTATATTACCGACCCCGAGAGATTGCGGATGGAGAGTGAGGCTTGGGAAAAAGTGAGGGAGTTGTGCTTGCGGTATGGGGTGGATTATGATGAGGATTATGCTGAGGGGGAGCTGGATACTTATCGGGATTGGCTGCACCGAAGATCAAGTTGTCCGGAGTGTGGGTTGACGCGATATCAGACACGTGATGGTGAATATCATTGTCCGCTATGTGAGGGAGATAGGTGATAGACTTTATGGTTAGAGGTTTAAGGTTGTGGTATAATGTTGGTATGATTTGGGTTAAGGAGCGCTTGAAACCAGTGGGGGCGGTCGGTGGGGTTGTTTTGGTGGTGGTGACTTTGTGTGCGTTTACTTTGACAAGTGTGGCACGGGCATCGCAGTGTGCGATTTCGCGTGATGAAGTGGTGGATTTTACGCCTGTAAATCAGGAAAATGAACAGGTTGGGTATTTGACGGATGGGGAGTTTTTGGCGAGCTCTAAAACTGCTTATGGCAAGATTTTGAAGGACATAACAGCTAATAATACTAAGATTGCTCTGAATTATGATGGCACGACGCTGACATTCGAGCGTGGAATCTGGGCGCATGCGACTTCAAATGTGGATTTTGATTTGCGACCGTATCATGGTGAATACGATTATTTGTTGGTGTATGTTGGCTTAAATAAGACGGCGAATGCGTCTGGTAATGTGAAATTTACGGCATATACAAGCGATGCGGATTCGATTACTTCTGGGGGTAATGTGTGGCAAGTTTTGCCAGAGTTGAATGGCGAGGTGATGACGGTGAGTTCGGGTGCAAAGTTTTTAAAAATTGATATTAGGAATATTAATTATATTAGGTTTTATGCTGATTCGAATGGTGCGAATAGTAACGACCATGCAGTGTATGGCGATTTGAAGCTGGTGAAAGAGGGATATGGTGCGAATGATGGTCTATTACCTACAGTAGAACAGTTGGATGAGAAAATACGTGATAAATTTGGTGGATTAGACTTAGATAATCTGGCGAAAAATCCAGATTATCAAGCTAATGTACTCAGGCGGACTTTGATAGAGCGGATGTCGCGGACGGCAATTATGGAGTTTTTGCATAAAAGTGCGGCGAATTGTGAGGTTTTCAACTGGCTGTATAATGATTTGGAAGTTTTGGGTCTATATATTAATGGAGGTAAGCTTTCGACTCTGGGTAATTATGGACGTTCGCTGGAGGTTTTGGCAGAATTATATAATACGTATAAGGCTGATTTGAATGATGGTACGCCGTTGCAGACGACGCGGGGGACGCGTGGTGATCTGTATTTGCGAATGATGGTTACTTTGTCGTTGACACATGCTGAGCATATACGGTTGTGGGTGCGGGATCGCGTTTTGACGGCGGATGGGCAGATGGTGACTGGCGAGGATCCAAATAGTGCTAACGTTTCTCGTCCGGTAGATCGATATAAAGTATATAAGCGAATGTATTTGTCAGGGAAGTTGAATACGCAGATTTTTGAGCAGCTCGAGGTAGAGGAAATGCGCTATGTGATGGCGGCGTTGACAGGGGATGACGAGATGGAATGGATGCATGATTATTTGGCGTACAATAATAGAAGTCCGTATAGCTGGCCAGCAATGCCATATGCGAATGCGGGGTATTGGCATCTTGAAGATTATGCTGATGAAAATCAGGTGAGCTTGACGGAAAAATATCGCTTGGACGGGCGAGCGTTAGGGGTGGGTGATTATAAGATTACGAATGATAAATATCAGCCACATTTGTGGATGATATTGAAGTGGGGAGGTGTTTGTTGGCAGATTTCTAATACTGGTCAAAATATGATGTCTTCGTTTGGTATTCCAAGCACAACTTTAGGACAGCGGCCAGACCATGTTGCATATGCAAACTATTCGTTGCAAGATAATGGCGATGCTTATTGGGCATTAACTAACAATGTTTATGGTTGGACGACGACTGATTTTGTGGGTTACGATGGATTATATAGCTATCGGTACAGTAATGCGCCAATGCGTCATATGAATGATTGGGGTTTCTTTTATGATAAGCGTGGTTATGCTTATAAGTACAATGGAACTTATTTACTCTTGGCGCAGGCAGCGATTAATGATTATAGCAATTATTTGAAGGCACATGAGTTGACCTTGTTGGCGAAATCTTATGCTGGAGATTTGGATAAGCAAGAAGAAATTTATAATCAAGCGCTAGAAGTGCAAGAGATTAATCTAGACGCTTGGTTGGGGTTGATTCAGGTTTATAAGACGAGATATGCTGGGAATAATGGAGGTGGAGCTGATCAGGCGTATTTGGAGTTAGCAAAAAGAGTGATGGAGGCTTATAGACTGTATCCGGTGCCAATGTATGATATGTTGCGGTGGTTTGCGGCTGAAATTGAGAGTCCTGCGGTGCAGGCGGCGGTGCTGGTAATGCAGACGCGTACTCTGGAAGCGGCGACTAAGTTGACGGCGAATGACACGGTGCAGTATTCGGCGCAGGTATTGATGGCAAAACATTTGTTAGGGGTGATCGATAAAGAAGTGGCGAGTTTCTCTTTTGATGGTGATGAGGCGGGCAAGATTAAATTAAACCAGAGGTTTGAGGGTGCGGCGTGGGATTATAGTTTGGATGGTGGCCAGACTTGGTCGAGTGGAGAGCATCGTGACCACTGGATTAATGAAAATGAGTATAAATTGTCTGCTGATGAAATTGAGCGAATCACTGCGGAAAATGATATTATGATTCATTTGTCAGGTGTGTCTTGGAGCGAAGAGAATTATTATACAATTGATATTATAAAGCAGACGTTGCCGACTAATTTGTATGCTAATGACTGGGAAAATAGAGTAGTTGGTGTGAATGAAAAAATGGAGTGGCGTTTGGATGAAAATGATGCTTGGACGTCGTATCGTGATTCGTCGCCACAGCGGATTGGAGATGTAACGGTGGAAGTACGCGTTGGCAGGACTGGAACAGGCTTGGCTAGTGACTCAGGAAAATTTACCTTTACGACGGATACGGACACTCCAGAACGGAAATATTTGCCGATTTCGCATATTGAAGTGGATGCATTTTCGAGCGAAGCGTTGGGCGCGGGTAAAAATGGAAATGCGGCCTATGCTATAGATGGGAATATTAATACACGTTGGCATTCGGCTTGGGATGGGAGCGATCAGCAAAAATATATTACGTTTGCCTTTGATCACGATGTTTATTTAACTGGGATGGATTATAAGCCGACTGATGGGGCGAATGGTCGAATCTTGAAGGGACGTATTGAGGGGAGTGTGGATGGCGAAAATTGGCAAGAGATAGGAGAAGTAACATGGGCAGATAATGCGGAATGGAAGTCGTGTGATTTTGAGGCTGGCGATGAAGCAATCCGTTTTGTACGGGTGACTGGTGAGGCTACTCATGGTAACTTTATCTCGGCGGCAATGTTTAATTTCTATGAGGATTCGACCCAGAGCGGTCATCCGTCGGCGGCGATTGGCTACAGTACAACTGAGGTGACGGCTGGCGATGTTGTAGCAAGATTTATCAAACCGACAGATGATACGGTGATTACTAATAATGGCGGAAGTGACACTTATGTTTTTACTAGTAATGGTACATTTATCTTTGAGTTTGAGACTAACGGGGTGAAGGCTCAGGTTGTGGCTAAGGTAGATTGGATTGATAAAGAGGCTCCAGTGGGTAGAGTTGAGTTTTATTGTGCGGGTACGGGGCAACGTGAGAGTTGTGCGAAGGGGAATGGGAAGACAAATCATGCTGTTGAGGCGAAATTGATAATAACGAACGAAAAAGATGCTGTGGAGGTGCTAAATAATGGCGGTTCAGGTAGCAAGGATGACTCTAGGATACGATCGATAGATGACCAGCAGGAGAGAGATCCTTTTGTGTTTACTTTTCTGCGTAATGGTACGTTTACATTTTTGGTGAAAGATAAAGCAGGAAATGTAGGAAGAATTGAGGTGCTAGTTGACTGGATTGATATGGCGGCGCCAAAAACAAAGGTGATTTATAGTACCCGCGAGAGTACGACTGGAGAGGTGGTGGCACGTTTGGTGAAAGTGATGCCAGATAGCGCAGCACGCCCAGGGGTGAGTCAAGACGACGATAGGAATGAGGGTGAATACTTTAAACCGCTTAACAAAGGACTTTATGATAGTAATGGGTTGGAATATAATGAAGATTTTGTTGTAACAAACAATGGTGGATCGGCGGAATACGTCTTTAGGGAAAATGGTGAGTTTGTTTTCCAGTATCGTGATGAAGCTGGCAATGTAGCAGCGACTTTGGCACGGGTTGACTGGATAAAAGATTCAGCGGGGCGTCCGGATGATGGATCGAATACATTGCCAGGGAATTCGGAGGATGGTGGTACAAATGATGGTAACATGGTGGGAAATAATAATGCAGAGAATAGGGTTGATTATGGTGGCGGTGATGTCTCGGCGGTAGTCGGTTTGCCAGAAGGGATTAAGGCGGAGAATTCTAAATTGCCTTTGACGGAGGTGTTGTTGAATAAATTTGGTGAACAGAGTGAGTACTTTAGGTTAAGTTTTGTGAGTGAAGATGGTGGTGCTGCAGACGCTGCTCCAGAATCTATAACCTTGACGATAAATAAGGATAAGAAGCTAAAAGGGATTTATCTAGTTAAGGAAGATGGTACTACGGAAAAAGTGCAATATGAGATGGTTGATGGTACTCATGTTTTGATTAAAAATCCGCGGGCTGGTAACTACTTGTTTGAGTATGAGGAGAAGGAGAAAGGGCGTGATGATACTTCTAAGGATAAATCCAAGAGTGATAACGGAGTTGACGTTGGTGCGGATGATGAAAAGGGAGAGGAAAAATCGACGAATAACGGGGGAGTGAAGTGGTGGTGGCCGGCAGTTGGCGGAGTTGTGATACTTGGTATTTTGGTGGGGAGCAGGATGGCTGAGAATCGGCGGCGTTAGCGATTATCTTGATGGTTCAGTGTAACAAAAAGGAACAGCCTCATTGTAAAATGTGGTTAGCAAT
>CAOQYN010000031.1 GCA_948514425.1 uncultured Candidatus Saccharibacteria bacterium | reverse complement strand
TAATTGAGCCTTGGTGCCAGCAGAGCGTACGATTTGCGCGCCGCGTCCTGGTGTAAGTTCGATAGCATAGATAAATGTACCAACAGGAATGTTTTCAATGGGCATACGATTTGATGTTTCGACAGCGGCGTCTTTGCCGGTTTCGAAAGTATTACCTTTGCGCATGCTACCATCGGCAATAACATAATAATATGTATCATTTTGATCCTTAACTCGAGCAATTCGGGCGCTGCGATTTGGATCGTATTCAATTTCCATGATGGTAAATTGGCTGTCGGCTGGTAATTTGTAAGTCAAGATGCGATAGTGGCGTTTGACGCCGCCACCGCGATGACGAACAGTAATACGACCAGCATTGTTTTTGCCTGCCATCTGTTTTTTGCTAGCAAGTAGGGATTTCATTGGCTTGCGAGTTGTAATTTGGTCGAAATCCTGCGTAGTTTTTTGACGCTGGGCTGGGGTAGTTGGACGATAAGATTTAATACTCATTATTTCTTCTCCTCCACTTCCTTAGTAGTCTTTTTGCTGACTTTTTTCACTTCTTTATCTGCTTTTTTGTCTTCTTTAGTCTCTTTCACTTCTTCGAAGACAGGAATTTTGTCACCTGATTTGACCGTAATGTAAGCAATCTTTTTATCTTGGCGATTAGTAGTGCCTGGATAAGCATGTTTACCGCGAGAAAAACGCGTTGGTTTGCCCTTGCGTACGGCGGTGCGGACATCAATGACTGTAACCTTAAATGCTTCAGAGATTTGTTTGGCGATCTCCTGTTTGCTGGCTTTCATAGGAACATAAAAGATATAAGTATCTTTGGTTTGTTCTGTATAAGCTTTTTCAGTAGCGCGAGGAATATATTGTACAGTTCTCATTATGCTTCCTCCTTATCTAACAGCCAGTTTTCAGTGGTTTTGATAGCGTTTGGCTCAAAAACGATTGCGTCTGCGTTGAGGATGTCAAATACGTTGAGATAAGTTGCACGAACGAGCTTCAAGTTAGGAATATTGTTGGTAGAACGGATGAAACTTGGGGTTTTTTCGTTCACAACAGCAAGTACATTCTTATCTTGGACGCCAAGCTTCTTCATTAAGTTGGCTGCTTCTTTGGTTTTACCGACGAAGTTGACTGGTTCATCGAGAATGACGATGGCTTTTTCAGCGTTCTTTAAGCTGAGGGCTTGTTTGACAGCGAGCCTTTTAGCGTTTTTACTAATCTTTTTGGTGAAGTTTTCTTCACCAGTGCGACCGAAAGCGACGCCACCGTGACGCCAAATTGGGTTGCGAGTCGAGCCGAAGCGGGCGCGACCAGTACCTTTTTGTTTCCATGGTTTTTTGCCACCACCACGGACTTCGCCACGTTTTAGGGTTTTAGCGTGTGAACTACGTGAGTTGGCAAGATATGCGTCGTATGCAGTCTTGAGGAGTTCGTGGTTTTGAACATCCAAGCCGAAGACTTCTTGATTCAAATCAGCCATATTACTCCTTTCCCTCGACGGTTACGATGCCTTTTTTCGGACCAGGAACGGCGCCTTTGAGACCGATGAGATTGTTCTCGGCATCAATATAGGCAACTACCAAATTCTTGACAGTTACCTGATCGTGGCCCATGCGGCCTGGCATCTTTTTACCTTTAAAAACTTTTTGTGGATACATCGAGCCGATAGAACCGACGCGACGAATATTGCCCTTGAAACCATGAGTATTGCGTGACTCATTAAAGTTCCAACGTTTGACAGTACCAGCAAACCCTTTTCCCTTAGAGGTGCCAGTAACTTGAACCTTGTCTCCGAGTTTAAAGTTTTCTACGCTGACTTTGTCGCCAACCTTTAGTTCTGGAGTTTCCTCAACGCGGAACTCACGAAGAACCTTAGGAGTAACTCCAGCCGATTTGACGTGGCCGGAAACCGACTTGCTCAGATTCTTACCCTGACCGTACCCCAGTTGCACAGCATTATAACCGTCGGTTTCGACAGTCTTAATCTGAGTCACTGTGGAGGGGTCGGCTTGCAAAATTGTCACAGGAGTGACAATACCGTCGTCGCCGATGATCTGGGTCATACCAATTTTGGTGCCGATGATGACTTGCATCCTATTCCTTTCCCTTATAGACATTGCGAAATCTAGACTAATGAGTGGTTCCGTTTGACCGGTCGATCGGATTTCGCAGTTTAGGCTAATCCGACGGATCGGGCAGTGGGCCTTCCCTGTCGTCTAGTTTCGTATGTCCGTTTGTTAGACTATACTGCTTCAGTATAGCACAGATGCTGTGATTTTACAAGGGTGGATTTGAGAGATCTGAGGAATAGAAGTTTTCTATTGACTTTTTTCATAAAACGTGATATAATGGAAGGATAGGGTAGTAAATTATAGCTGCTTTAGTATAGGGAGCTTATTGATTAATAGTGTCAGGCAGATAAGGTCTGGCGGCTTAAACTCCTGGCGAAAATGCTTTGAGTTTTTTGCGATGTTCCTTATATCGGGGATCGTGAGAACTGACTTCGTTCCAAAAGGCGGCGGAATGATCCATGTGGTTGAGGTGAGCTAATTCATGAAGGATGACATAGTCGCGTAAGACTTCGGGAACTTGCATGAGTCCGATATTGAGCGAAATTGTGCCAGAACTAGAACAGCTTCCCCAGCGTGTGGCGGCATGCGATAAACGACAGCGATCGTAGTGGTAACCATATAGTTTGGCATAATACTCGAGACGATAAGGTAGATACTCTTTCGCCTTTTTCATGAGAATTTTTTTCTTAGCATCGCGTGCGCGCTGGGTCTTCGGGTCACTTAGGGGAATTTTCTCGCGTATGAGGTCACGATTGGTTTTTAGAAAACGTTTTATCAAAAAATCACTTGTATGTTGCGGAACGGACATTTGAAGACGTCCTGATGGTGAAACCGAAAAACGCACGCTCCTGGAGAGCGGGTTTTTGCGGACAATGACTTCGCCAAATTCTGAGTCTTGAAGGATCATCGCTCCTGAAGCTGAGTCAAAACTTGTTTGAGTTGAGTAGCATAAGTGTGCTTGCCAGAAAGCACGATTGGCATCTCGGCGTCGGATGGTCCCTCAAGGGCTTTAATGCGAGAGTCATAAACGGTTTTGGCTTTCTCGACACTTTTGAGACGAGTCTTGAGGCGGGCACGGATTGTGCTGACATCGGTCTGGATCCAGATTAATGTTGGCGAATAGCCAGCAGAACGAAGAATTTCGGCGAGCTCGCGGCGATCTTTTTCGGTATCATTGCCACCTTCAAAAACTAATGTAGAGCCAGTGCGTGCAATTTGCTCGACTAGTAAGAGGATAAATTGACGTGAAAGATTATGCTCTTGCTTTAAAGCGTCGAGATCATAAAATGTAGCATTGAACTGTGCGGCAAATTGTTTTCCGAATGTTGTCTTGCCACTGCACGGCGCACCGAAGACAAGAATTGCACGTTGGCCGTTGCTGGGTGATGAGTGTATTTTTTTACCTTCCATAATTACCTCCATTATACCACAGTTAACTTCCTTTAGGAATGATTTTATCACACTTTGTGCTGTTTGAAATAAGAATTTGTGATGGGTAATAGAAAAGCCAAGCAAGATAGTTGGCAGGAACGTAGAAAAAAGCAGCGAAAAGGTTGTTTAGAGCGAGATAAGAAATGGCGGTGCAAATGTCACAACATAGAAAAAGGATGAAGCCAGATAGTGCCATGAAGGCATGAGGATTTTTGGGGGAGTGAAGATGCCATTGGTAACTGAAATAGATATTCATCAGAATAACTGCGAGGTAGAAGCCACAGATGACGTAGATAATTTGGATGTTTTGAAAATAGAAGTTGCCGATTAAAGTAAGAGCGCCGATAGTGCAAAGGATGAGAAAGGGCGTGCGTGCACGCTGAGATCCATCTAGACGCACTAGATGGATGATTTGGGTGATTAGAAAGGCAAAAATACCAATAGTTGCAGTATTGTTGGCGGCGAGGAAGACGTCAGCAATAGAGGTGGTAAGAAGGGCGAGATGAAGGAGGTGGTCTTTGGAGAATTGTCTGATTGCATAAATGAGGCAGAGAAAGATACCGCTGATCCGAATGAGCATTAGGATGGTGCTATTTGGTTCGATGAGTCCCAGGACGATGTTTGTCAAATAAATCCAGACCCAGATTGCAGGCCAAGGTGCTGGAAAAAGAGTGCGAAGGGAGGCTGGGGCGTATGATTGTGACATAGTTTTATCATAGCATAAAAAATAGTCTCCCAGATGGAAATTGGGAGACTGTAGATTTGTCGTGAATCATAGAATTACAGTTAGTATATCGTGCCTATACTGTAGTCCTTGCTGTTTGCTCGCTGCCTTTGTTTTGTTTGATTTCTCGTCTGAATAGCTGGATACCACAACATGCGAATTCGGCGCATGCTGCTTGAGTGCAAAAGCAAATCCAGGACAAGTTTTTGTTCGACACGGCTACTTCATGAGCAAAACGCAGTGTTGGGCTGATGCCGACGATCAGATCGGTTGTAGGCTGAACTGCAGCATGCGATGCGCACAGCGTTAAGATGAGAAGCCCCAGCAAGACGGCTTGATAGCAAGTCTTGCCATATTTTTTAATAATCTTCTCACCTTTTTCGCCTTCAAAGAACATGAACAGTATTGGGCAGGAGCTAACTACCAATACTGCTGGCGTAGCTAAGAATGGATCGCGCCAGTTTAATATTAGACTTACAACTATCATGATGGCAATCATTATCATAAAAATGATAATGATTGCCTCTGCTCCTAAAAGGACCTCTTCGTTTTTTGTTAATTCCATAAGTTTTTTCATTTTTTTACCCTCCATTTTTGTAAGAAATTCAGCACTAGCACTTATAAAATACATGATTCACGATGTCAAGGTGCTAGTACTAGGTACTTATGTTTCCATTGTAGCACAGCTTTACATTTTTGTCAATACTAATTATGGTATTTTCTTTAGGAAATGCAAATTTATAGATATAGCTTTTGTCCGTAGTGGGAGAACGGATTTGGACATCGGTAAGGCTTATGCGGTTGGTCAAAATGTGTATAGCTGGTCTTCTACTTCGAGTTCAATTAACAATGCGTATTATTTAAGGTATAACTCTACTACTGTTGGGCCATCGGTTGGCGGTTATCGTTTTAATGGTTTCCCCCTCCGCTGCCTCTACCTAGGTAGTGTTTGATGGAAAGAAAGATGCAATATCAATGTCTAGGGTTGTTGTAAGTATATATGGATAGAAAGAGTACATGGTAGGGAGTGAGAAAGACCAGTGGTGAGATTTTTCTTATCTAAAGATGCGAAAAATCTCAGCCAAGACGTCTAAAGCGCCAAGGTCTTTCTCACTCCCTACCATGTACTCTATTCATTCCTACACTACAACAAACCCTAGACATTGATATCCTATACTTCCATATTCCTTTCAACATGCAGAGGCAGCGGAGGGGGCGACCATTATAACGAACTGCACCGTCCGACGGACCGACAATAGTAGGATTTGAGTACAAAATGCAGGCATCGGTCGCTGAGACAGAGGTACGCGACCGAAGCGTCGTCACGTAGCCGGCGCTGCCGACGTAGCCGTAGCCGACGTCGACGAACCCACTACGGACAAAAGCTAAGGGTAGGGAGATGATGTTGGAAGGAAGTTGATCTGGCGTAGTACATGATAAAATGGGGTTGTGGATATCGCTTATGTCCATGGGAACTGTTGATAGGATTTGAGGTCATGCTCCAACTATTGAAGGTTCTCAGATAATAAAAGATCGTGAAGTTATCCTCTTTGGATTGATAAGAGAAATAGGAGGTTTGATTGTTAGTAAAAATTACGGTTTTTGCTAAAGAAAAATGACTTCTTTGGCCTTTCTGGATATAGGTTTTGGCTTTGTCCGTAGTGGGTACGTCTATCCTCCGAATGGCGTTGTCAACAGCGTTGGTGCTAACGCTTATGGCTGGTCGCGCGTGACTAAATCGCTCGCTAACGCTTACAACTTAGGCGTGAACCCTACCAACGTTGGCCCATCCAATAACAACAACCGTTATCATGGTTTCCCCCTCCGCTGTAGGTTATGCCCGTGCGGCGTCGATCTTTTAGTTTTATTGTAGAAGATAGATTTGAGCGGAAAATTATTTTAGTGATTATCATTGTGTTTGAAAGTAAACTATCAAGGCTATTTATTGGGTATAGTCAGCGAAGTGGGAAACCGTAGTTTTGGCTATCATTGCTTAATTCTGAGTGAATAGTGGTTGGGCGCAAGTTGAGATCGTAGGCGTTATTGAAGGATTTTATTGTCTGTGACCAGCTATAGCCGATTTCGCCAGAATATCGTACTTGCCCAGTATTTACATTGACATACCCACTACGGACAAAAGCTAAGGGTAGAGAGATGATGTTGGGGATCCCTCCATCAAACACTACCTAGGTAGAGGCAGCGGAGGGGGAAAGCAAGCCAACGTTCGCTGTGGTCCGATGGATTGACGGCTGTAGGGCTGGTGTATAGATCATAGGCGTTAGTGGTAGATTTAGACACACGCGACCAGCGGTAACCGTCCTGACCGACAACGTGAGCAGACCCACCAGCGATATTTACCCACCCACTACGGACAAAAGCATGGGATGGAATTGTGGGACGAAAGCTGGAGCTGTTGGTATTAAAATATAATGCTGGCGATTTTCGAACTTCATTTGTGGTAAATCTGATATAACCTTGAGTTATACGTATAAAGTCCTCTACCTTTGCAACATTTGGATAGGAGTCTTACACTGTAAT
>CAOQYN010000030.1 GCA_948514425.1 uncultured Candidatus Saccharibacteria bacterium | reverse complement strand
TCCAACATCATCTCCCTACCCTTAGCTTTTGTCCGTAGTGGGTGGGTAGATATCGGTGGTGGTACTGCTCACGTTGGCGGTCAGGGCGGTTACCGCTGGTCGCGTGTGTCCAGCTCTGTTACTGCTGCCTATGCTCTGAGCATCTACCCTGCGGTCGTCACTCCATCGAACAACAACAACCGTTGGGACGGTTTCCCCCTTTGCTGCCTCCGCATCAAACCAACTTACAACTTTTCCAACAATTCCCTCAACGCCGCATCCGTCTTCACCCCAAAAGTCACGCTCCTACCGCGCACTCGTACCTCCGCGCCATACTTCTCACACAACTTAGCCTCTTCTTTGACGAAACTATTTACCTTCACCGCCTTGACCGAACTCTTCTTTTTATGATCCGCAATATAACGTTCAACCTTCCGCGCCGACCAACCTTCCTCAATCATCTTTGGCAAAATCTCATGCACCATCTCTGGGTCTGCCGAAATCAATGGCCGCATCGGCCCCTCCATTAGACCATGCTCCTGCATCGCCCTTTTCGCCTCCTCCGGCAACTTCAGCAACCGCATTGTGTTAATCACACTTCCTGCACTCTTGCCTACTCGCTGACCAATTTCTTCATTAGAAAGATTAAACTGCGTTTTTAATTTTGCATACGCTGTCGCAAGTTCAATTGGATTCAAATCTTCGCGCTGCGCATTTTCAACAATCGCCATCTCAAGCCGCGACTGATCATCCAACGTACGCACAATCACCGGTACCACTTCAAGCTCAGCAAGCTGCGCCGCCCGCCATCGACGCTCACCAGCTACAATCTTGTATTTCTCACCCTCTCGCACCACCACAATCGGTTGTAAAATACCATGCTTCTTGATCGACTCCGATAATTCAAGCAGTCCTTCCTTGCTAAAGGTCTTTCGCGGCTGGCTCTCATCTCGCACCACATCCCCCACCGGCACCTCAACTAGTCGACTCATCTCGCCGTCTTCTCGACTCGTCGGATCAAACATATCCTCAACTACATCCGTCGGAATTAACGCCTCAAACCCTCTTCCTAGACCACTCTTTTTTACCATCACCCTCTCGTCCTTTCTTCTACTTCACGCGCAAATTCCTTGTATGCCTTTGCTCCTTTACTAAACTTATCATACGCCCCCACCGGCACTCCATGACTCGGCGCTTCCGCCACCCGCACATTCCGCGGTATCGTCGCTGCAAATACCTTTTCCTTAAAGTATTTTCGTACTTCCGCCAACACCTCCGCGCTCAAGCTCGTCCTCTTGTCATACATCGTCGCGAGTACTCCAAGCAACTTTAGCTGTGGGTTCATCGCCTTCTTCACCATCGCCATACTCTCTAAGAGCTGCGCCACCCCCTCCAGAGCATAAAACTCCGTCTGTACCGGCAAAACCAAATAGTCCGCCGCAATCATCCCATTCACCGTCAAAAGCGACAAGCTCGGTGGCGAATCAATAATTACATAGTCATATCCTTCTTCCACACTCTCTATCGCCCGCTTCAACACCCCAAACTTCTGACGCATACCCGCCATCTCAACTTCCGCATTCGCCAGCTGTGGCGTCGTTGGTGCTATATCAAAACCTTTGAACTGCGTGCTCACAATCACGTCACTCATCTTCGCCACATCCAGCATTACCTCCGTCATACTTGCATCAAGCATCGCCTTGTCCAAGCCTAACCCACTCGAAGCATTCCCCTGCGGATCCACATCTACCAACAGCACCCGATTTTTATCTTTTGCCAAAAAATACGCCAAATTCACCGAGGTCGTCGTCTTTCCTACACCACCCTTTTGATTCGTAATACAAATCACCTTCGCCATAATTACTCTAATTATAACACACCGCTCGTGTTTATTTCAAATAATACATATCGCTCATCACCAGCCGCTCACTCCAGTCTACGTCCTTTAACCCCGTTGCCGTCTTTATCGCCTCCAAAACTTCTCCCTGTTCTTGTCCGTCATTGATAAATACCAACAACCCACCTTTTAAATCCCTCCCCTTTAGAATTTCCCGAATCCTGTCCTTATCTGCTCCTACATCCTCTGCTATATATGATTCCCGCAATTCACGCATCAATAGAATATCATTCAAAAATCCCCAATCATCACCCGTCTTCATCAAATATAGTGCTGGCACTTCATGCACCGCTTCAACTTTCTCCAGCCATACCTCACGCTCTCGATATACTACATCTGGCTCCAGCCCCGCAAACACTGGCATTACCAAGCTAAAAATCGCTAACACTACCACCATCCTCAAATTCCCCCATTTTCTTCCCCAAACACCCTCAAACAACCCCCACAAACTCCAAAACACTATCACCAACACCAGCCCACACACTGGCGCTATATATCGCAAGGCGGCAAATGGAGACGCCGCTGCCACTATCATCAAATAAAACAATGTCGGCACCAAGATCATCACCACTTTCGCCGCTTGTGTTTTGTGGATCTTAATCTCTTTGCTTTTCAGAATTACATACCCGCCTATCAACAATAGCCCTAACACGACCACCAGTAGCTGCAGCAATGTCGCCATCACCCCTTCCCCGCGATACCCAAAGAACATGTGCTGAATTGCGAACGGCCATACAACCAACGATAACAACCCCGCCCCCACGATCACCGCAACATACGCCCGCAGCTCCTTCCATTTCTTCATCCGTATATATCGCACTACAAACACCATAAACATCGCCGCCAAATAGAACCAATAATAGTATTGCGTTAATGCCCCCAACAACTCCACCGCACCAATCGCCACCAACAGCCGTGGTTTCACCTCCCGCGTCTCCAGCAACTTCAAATGCAGCCACGTCGTCAGCAACACCCACAACGTCAAAAGTTCATACATCCGAATATATACTACTGTGCTTACTGCCGCCATCCCCAAAGCTACTACCGCCGTCAAGACCAAACTCTTAACTTTTTGACCATTGGTCAGATTTTTCACCACCATCCACAACACCACTGTACTTACCCCAGCAATCAAGATATTTAGCACTAATCCGGTCCACTTCGAAAACTGACCAGGAGTCATTTCCATCCCTATCCTCAATAGAAAATAAAACAATGGCGGGTGTACATCATTTCTCTGATTTTCATACACTGGCCAAAAGTCTCCTCGTTCATCATCGCCCACCGTCAGATATTCATCGTAATAGCTCCCCTCGTGCCAGGTATCATAAAACCCTTCCGTTTCATAAATCTGCACTCGCTCATGATTCGCCAACCCATACGAATAAACCTCGTCCATATGAAAATAGGCTTTACTCATCCCTGCTAAAACATATATCACTGTCTGCGCAATAATAATCAACGCCAGCCACAACCCTGCCGACTTCTTTACTATCTCAAATACCTTCCTCATTATTCTCAGTATATCATCTTTTTCACGATTTTCATTGTCGGATACGCCAACATCATAAAGCCAACCAGCAACAAAGCCACCGGCCAGCCCATTGTAGTCGTAATTCCAAATAATGATTTTAAGAAAATTATACTAAATCCCAACCCTGTCGCCGAGATCGCCCAAATCGCCTTCTTCTCCCATGTCAACGGTTTACTTACATCGTACAGCACCATCAAACCAATCACCGAAAGCAAAATCGTTGCCGCCGTCGCCATTTCAGCTTCACCAAATCCAAATGTTTCCCCTATGATCGCCATCAACATCACCAGCACCATATCCGTAACCCCACCAGGCAAGGCTCTCAAAACAATATTTTTCATAAAATCCCCTCGTATCAAAGCCGTATTCGGCACTTGCGACAACAAAAATGCTGGCACACCAATCGTAAACATACTAATCAACGAAACTTGCGCAGGCGTCAGAGGATACTTAATACTGAAAATTATTGTCAACAAAGCCGTCAAGAAAGAAAAGATATTTTTCACTAAAAAGAGACTTCCTGAACGTTCCAAATTATTCACCACTCGTCGCCCCTCCTTGACCACGTCTGGCATTTTCGCAAAGTCCGAATCCAACAATACTAATTGCGCCGCTTGCACTGCAGCTTCACTCCCCGAAGCCATCGCAATCGAACAATCCGCATCTTTTAGCGCCAAGACATCGTTCACTCCATCCCCAGTCATCGCCACCGTTCTTCCCTGTTTCTTCAATGCTTGCACCAATGCTCGTTTCTGTTCAGGTGTCACCCTCCCAAATACCGTATATTTTCCAGCCGCTTCCGCCAACGCTTTCTTACCTTTCAACTCGCGACAATCAACGTATCGCTCCGCATCTTTAATCCCCGCCTGAGTTGCCACCTGTGCTACCGTTATCGGATTATCGCCAGATATAACCTTAATCTCTACATCCTGATCATAAAAATATCTAAACGTCTCTACCGCATTCTCCCTTACTGCATTCGTCAGTAGTATCAATCCATACGGCACAACTTTTGCCGTCAACTTCTTACCCGTCAACTCGCCCCTGTATTGCCCAAATACTAATACTCGATACCCTTGTTCACTATACGTCTGCACTTCTTGGGCATACTTTTTATAGTCTTCTCCCAGCACAAACTCTGGCGCACCCAAAACCACCACCTCATTCTCAAATTCCACACCACTATATTTATACCGCGAAGAAAATCCTACTACTTTTACTACCCGCAATGCTCCCCTCTTTACCTTCTCCAGTCCTTCTTTCAATGCCGCCATTGTTACATTATCCGCTTCCTGCGCCCGTACGAACTCACCCAAAAGCTTCCGATTCTCTTCCCGAGATCTCTTTCCTAAATCAACTATCCGCTCCAATGTCATCTTTTCTTCCGTAATCGTACCCGTCTTATCCACACACAAGGTATCTACCCGCGCCAAAGTCTCAATCGACTTCATATCGTGCAACATTACCTGTCGCCTTGCCAACTTCATCGCGCTAATCACAAGTGTAACACTTGCCAACAAGAACAAGCCCTCCGGTATCATCCCAATAATCGCCGCTACCATCGCCCGCACACTCGCCTGCAAACCTTGATCACCCCAAAAATATTGTTGACAGAACATTACTATTCCAATCGGTATAATCACCACCCCCGCCATTTTTACAATCTTATTCAATGAACGAATAATCTCCGACTGTTCACCTTGCTTCATCGCTTTCGCTTCTAATGTCAATTTTGAAGCATAAGCCTCTTCTCCAACCTTTTTCAATCGTGCCAAACATTCTCCAGAAACCACAAAAGTTCCAGACAATAGCTCTTCGCCCACATTTTTTTGAATTTCTTCCGCCTCCCCCGTCAATAACGCTTCATTTACCATTACTTTCCCCTCAACCACACTCGCATCTGCCGGAATTTGATTGCCCGCCGCAAGTCTCACCACATCGTCCCGTACTAGCTCATAGATTCCAACTTCTACTTCTTCGCCATCCCTCAAAGTCCGTACTTTCGGCATATTCATGACTTTCAAATTATCCAACACTTGCTTTGCTCTCAACTCTTGTATAATCCCAATCAAAGTATTCGCAATAATAATCGGCAAAAAAGTCAAATCACGATACGAGCGCACCATAATCAACAAAATTGCTATCACCAAAAACACAAGATTAAAATACGTCAATACATTCGACGCCACAATCTGCTTTATCGACTTCGACGGCGCTACCACTTCGCGGTTATCCTGCCCTAACCGCCTTCTCTCCTCGACTTCTGCCGTCGTCAAACCGTACCCATTTTTTACCATATTCTCAGTATAGCACATTTGACATGACAGCAAATTACCACCATGCTAATTGTCACTCCAGTGTCACTATGCCACCAAAAAAGCGCCTCCCCCAGCGCTTTTTCTTTATCCGATTTTTTCAATCTCAATCAACGAATACTTCTGTCGATGACCAATCTCCTTATGAACGCGTTTCTTCGATTTGTAGCGAATCACTCGAAGTTTTTCACCTTTTATCAACTCCTCGACAACTTTCGCTTTCACTTTTACTCCTGCAACCTCCGGCGTACCGACTTTTACATCGTCTCCGTCAATCACGAGCAAAGCACCAGTTTCGAGCTCTTTGGTTCCTGCCGGGAGGAGGTCCACCCGTAGGGTCTCTTTCTCTTCGACTAGATATTGCTTCCCGCCGATGAGTACAACTGCTTTCTTCATATTGTTCCCTTCTGAATAATCTCAGAAATAATATTATCTCACGCCATTATAACAAAGATTCTTTCCCTAGTCAATACCTTTGCGAGACCTCACAATTCCGCTATAATACAACCACGGGTGGGAGCAAATTAAAATTCAAGATAGGAAAAATTATTAAAGGAGGTGATCCTCTTGGATCAAACTATTAAAATCGTTACCAGTACTGGTAACATAGAAATTAATTTCTATGTTACCTCCGAATCACCAGCGATTCAGCATGTTGTTATCTCCCAAAATGGCCACACCATCGCCCACGAAACTTCCCCACTAGAGAGTTTTGCAGGCGTCTATTTCTACTCGCTTCATATTTGGCGACGATATGAAATTGTCCACCGTGGCAACTTCATTACTCGCAGCGGCTTCGGTCTTTGCGGTTGCTATAATGAATATCAACCCGACGCATCACCCAACTACCATCGCCCAGAATCGGATACCGAACATGCTAGCGGCTGTGTCGAGTTGCTCCGTAGCTGTGAAGCATATTATCCTGAATTATTATCGCCCGAGCTTTATCGTCGTGCAGAACATCTGCTAAAAGACCATGATCTCGGAGAAAACGAATATGGCGATCAGCCCGACGACGGTAGTCAAAACCTCACAGAGAAAAACCGAAGTGAACTCATCAACTTCGTTTTAGATGTTGCTCATCTTCCTGCTACCACACGTGCTACCGCAATTTCGGATTTCATTAGTTTCCAATATCCATCATCGCCCCATAATCCTACCGAAATAGCACGCCTTGCGCAATTAGCTAAAGTTATCGATAAACTCGAAACTATACTCTCTGGAGCCTATTACGAAAAATTCGGATCCGCTGGGAACTTAGCGCACAAGCAGAAGTATTACAGCCCATTAACAGCACAAGATCAATACTACATCAAAGAGTGCGATCAAGATTCATCTATTTTGGCTAGTTGGCTCGCACACGCTGTTCATGGTTACCACACATACTATGGTTTTCCATACGTTTTCGACATTGTCAAAGCTGCCGTCATCGACATCCGCGGAACGTGGTTCCCTTGGTTTGAAGATTTTTGCCAACGCCATCATATTCCTCAAGAACATGTCGTCCACCCCTTCCTATCTCGCAAAAACCTCGGCTAATTCTACTCAGCCGAGGTTTTTCATGTGCTTTAATACTACCCCTATCCTTCCATTATATCACACACTATCAAAAAAGTCAATAGTTAC
>CAOQYN010000029.1 GCA_948514425.1 uncultured Candidatus Saccharibacteria bacterium | reverse complement strand
AATTTTGACTATGACCAGCAATTAGTATACGTCAAGGGCGAACCAGTCAGCCTAACCGCCTTAGAACGCAAATTACTTGCCTGTCTTTTGGAGAACGCTGGTCGTATTGTCACGCGTGAGCGCCTGCTCGACGAAATTTACAATGTCTCTGGTCGGATAGTTAATGATAACACTCTCTCAGTATATCTGAAGCGTCTTCGCCATAAGTTGGGAGAGCCAAATCTCATCCAGACTATTAAGCATTTAGGTTATCGCCTCAAAGGGGAATCATAAAATGCGACAACGCTTACTCCGATCGGCTTTATTAATTTTCGCAATTACTTTGCTCATCAGTGGGGTATTTATTTTTGCTAACGTTAGCCTTTGGCGACGCTATCGTGCATCATCAAATGCCGAACTTTCTAATCTACTAGGAGCTATCGCTCAAGAACATCCTGAATTAGATACTAACACCATTATCCATGCCCTTACCCAAAAAGATGAAACTGCTCAAGCCAACGGAGAAGCTATTCTTCGTTCCTATGGTTATACGGCTAACGACTTTATATCATCAAGCACTGGTGAATACGCACATATGCTGATACTTGTCACACTGCTCACCCTTACATTCTTGGCCGCTATATTTTTGGCTTATTTTTGGTTTGAGGATAGTCGACGCTATAAAAATATCAGGGCGCTTGTTGATTATGTTCAAAAACTCAACGATCATGTCTACGATTTACGTATAAAAGCCAATACCGAAGATGATCTCTCGCTCCTGTCTAATGAGCTTTACAAAATTACAGTTACGCTCAAGGAGGCTTCTGAACAAGATCGTAAGGCGCGACACAACCTTGAGACGGCACTTGCAGATATCTCTCACCAGCTTAAAACCCCGCTTACTTCTCTCCAGGTCGCTCTCGACAATCTTGAGTCCGACCCAGACATGCCACTCGTTGTACGTCAAGACTTTTTGCGCTCATCAAGCCGACAAGTTGTCATTATGAGCGACCTCGTTACGACACTTCTTAACTTAGCAAAATTCGACAACGGTACAATCCGCATGCAACGTCGCATTATGCCAATTAGTGGAATACTCGATCGAGTTTATATGGGTCTCGAAATTTTGGCCGATCTCGCAGATATTCAAATCAATATTGAAGGTGACCTTACTGCACAAGTCAAGCTCGATCCGCACTGGCAGGCCGAGGCTTTATCTAATATTATCAAAAACTGCATCGAACATAGTCCGCCGCACAGTGTCGTATCAGTCTCAGTTGAAGATAGCGTATTTTACACGCGTATCTTGATTCGTGACCACGGCACGGGTATTGATTCGCAAGACCTGTATCATATCTTTGAACGCTTCTATAAGACCAGAGGCTCAAAAGCGACGAGCGTTGGTATTGGTCTATCTTTTGCAAAATCCGTCATTGAAGCTGACAATGGACAAATCCAAGTCAAATCTACATCTGGATCAGGTACAACCTTTATTATTACGTATTTCCACTAAGTTTACTTTTAACTATCTAGGGCAATATGTTACACGTTTGCCATATATAATCTGCTCAGTCGTCCTTCTCTCTACAAAAGTCTCTTCTTGTTGCATAATGTTGAATGGTGTCTTCCGGCGTTGCGTAGCCTCATCCAAATTAATGCAAAGACTAGACTCATCACTCTTTTCTATCGTTTGCAGAACATCTCCAACTCTTTCATGAAAGTCCCAAGCTAGAAAACTCCGTACACTAATTAGCACAATAATCAATATCGCGAAGCCAACACCCATAAACTCCAAAGCGTTCTGACTTGGACGAAGTTGTTTCCACCAGTTGACGCCTAGAACTAATAAAACCACCACTAATCCCAAATATGCTGGTAAGCATAGTCGTATTGGCATGATAATTTGTGTGCCAGCTAAAGTACAGAAACCACAGAAAGTTAATATTGCCATGAGAAGATTTCTCGTGCCGACTTCTTGCGGTAAAAATTCGAGTTTCATTTTAGTTTTCTTACTATACACCCATGCGATCGTCCAACTCAAAGCTAAGAACAACAAAGCTGGAACAAAAGTCCTTCCGAAATTTACTATCACATGCTTGACAAGGCGTATAACCGAACCACCCAAGCTTGTCACGATGTCTGCAACCGCAACGTAATCATACGATACGGTATATACTGGATCGCTAGCGTACCCCGATACACCTGGTCCCAAAATGTAACCTATCAACATGCTATAGATCATGCTGCCAACCATGAGCCACTCCCAGCTCTCTGGTAATATTTTGTGCCATTTACTTTTCTGTTTGCGAATTTTCCACCACTCTATAAACTTCACAAGCAAGTAACTCGCCAAAAAGGCCAGTGGAGGAAAATTTGCCGATAGCCCGAACACCAGACCCATCGGAATCGCTAGATACCACTTTCTGTAACCAGTAGGTATTGCCTTGCCAGATAGTTTGCGCAAAAACGGCAAGCTGAAACCCAAAAGTGCCAAAGCAATGATCAGATAGTTATGTATCATGGAAAATCCGCGATACAAAGTATAACCAAATGGAGTTAGGAAAATTAACAAAAAACTCCCAGCAAAAATCGTAGCATCTTTTAGGTTCCAGCGTGGCCTGCGTCCTAATACTAAACTTACCAATAATGCGAGCAAGCCCAATGCTGCAGCTAAATCAATTAGCCGGAAAATCGTGTCAACTCCAAAACTATATTGATAATCAAAGAAATTAATTACGGCCCATGCGTACATGTCGCTTAGTCTTGCATTATTACGAAACGCCGCTAATAGATCGTACCAAACATCGGGCGGCGTGTTTGCGCCTTGGGCGATATCTTCCTCAGTTGTGGTGATTAAAAAATAGCAGACTGCAAAAAAGATTACTGGTAATCCATATAATAACGCCGTCAGTAACTTACGTTTCATTTATTACCCTCGCGCAAGCTTGGCAACTCCTCAAGTACCACTTTGATGCAGCCCGCAATTGGGATCGCAATAATCGCTCCAATTAAACCGAACACATTCATCCCAATAATAATCGCCACCAGTACAATTGTTGCGGGCAAATTAAGCGCATTGCCCTGAATCTTTGGAGCAATAACATTATTTTCAATCTGGGCGTATATAATGTAAAATACCAAGAATACAAAAGCCGCTACGGGTGAGCTAAATAGTAGAATTAACGTGATTAACCCGCAGCTAATAATTGGTCCAAACATCGGTATAAGATAAAACACTAACGCCAATAGCCCCATCGGTAAGGCCAACGAGCCAGGGAATCCAAACAGCACTGCTAATATCAAAACCGCAACCGTCACCACTAATCCGTCCAGAAACGCCACCATGGCTTGATGTGAAACGTAGGTTGAAAATACATCCACCATTCTTTGCGTCAATCTTTGATAAGCGCGCACTTCCAGATTTTTATGTTTTCCTTCAAGCATTTTCCAAAATGACTCGATAATTCGAGGCCCCTCCAAAGAGAAGAACAAAGTCAAGACAATCGTTAAAATAATATTAGTCAATATCTGTGCAATCGCTCCGACACTGACTACGATTGTATTGCCAAAATTTGACACAAAGCTGCTCGAGAATGCTTGCAGGTTTTTGAGGATTTCATCTTGAAGATTGTCAATTCCTAAAGTCCGACCAAAATTATTAATCCCATCCCATCCTCCCAGCGTATGCTCGAAAGTGGATGGTAATTGCTGCACAAACTGCGTAGTTTGCTCAACCACAACTGGTCCCACCAAGGCGACAATTATCCCCAAAAAGCCGATCACTAGAGCATATGCGATCACAGAGGAACTCATAGCATGATCTTTTTTTGTCAAATGGTTTATTCGCTGTGCTAATGGCCGTATCGCAACCGCCAAAAACAGCGCCACACCGATCATTACTAAGGACTCCCAAGCCTTCCAGACAAACAAAGCTAGTAGACCAAACCCTAAAATCACCAACCAAAACCGCACGAATGTTTTCGTGTCTACCTCAATCGCTCTACTCATCTTGACCTCCTTTTCTCCATCGTAACACGCTTTCGTCCTAGCGTCCAGCGTAGTAACGCCTCAAAAACTCACGCTTATATTTATCGAAACTATCGTCTAGCATTGCTTGCCTAACCTCTTCGGTCAGCCTTACGATAAAGCGCAGATTATGAGTCGACGCTAACGTATAATACTTTTGTTTCTTTTCAATCTCACCTGAGCGCCACAATGCCCTCAAACTACCTCGTGTCCAGCCTGCTCGACAAGTCTTACAGTCGCATCCGAGTTCTAGCACTTCTCCTGAATCTGTCATTTTGCGCAAGTTATAATTACCATCGCGTGTATAGATTTTTCCATGTCGTGCTTCACGCATCGGCGCTACGCAGTCGAACGTATCTGCTCCCATTTCCGCCCCAATCAGGATATCGTCAGGATGCGAAAGCCCCAGCAGATGTCGCGGTTTTTCTATCGGCAATTCTTCGTTGCACCAGCGCAAAATTTCGCCTAAATCCTCCTTCAAAAATGCTCCACCCAAACCAAATCCATCAAACCCAATACCGTCAACCTGCATTTTTGCCAAATTGCGCGCTGTTTTTCGTCGCAAATCCTCCCAACGCCCACCCTGCAATACGCCGTACAAATTTTGGCGATACCCCAAATCATCGCGGTGTTTCAGATGCTCGCGCAAACTTCGTTCCGCCCAGCGCTCAGTCCGCTCCATTGCTTCAATATTATACTCGTATGTGTCGGCGAGCGAAGTTAGCTCATCAAATGCCATGTGGATATCTGCGCCAATGCGACATTGAATTTGCATTGATTCCTCAGGTCCAATAAAATCTGGCTCATAATCAAACGGATCGATGAAGCTAACCCCGTCCTCCCCCACCTGTGCCAAGCGCTCTTTGTGTGCTGTATTTATTACTCCGCGCTCTTTTTCCATTGACACGACCTTACCTAGGCCTGAGCCTAGCGACATTACTTGGAAGCCTCCCGAATCGGTAATCGTCGGCCCAAACCACGGGCTGTCTGGCTGGTTGTCAGCTCTTTCGGGCGACCAATTCGCTAACCCCCCATTTTCAGCAATTTCTGTGCTTTTACGCCTAAGATGAAATCCATTCGACAACATCGCTTGAGCATTAATGCTGCGCAAATCATCTGTCGACAAAAAACGTACATATCCTTGCGTCCCTACTGCCATAAAAGCTGGCGTTTTAATCTCGCCGTGTGCCGTCCGAATCGTTCCAACTCGCCCCAAGCCATTTGGCAGTATTTTTTCAACCCGAAAATCCATAATACTACCAATTATAATATCATTTCGCCAGAAGCACAACTTGATTTAGCGAAAGATTTTTATTTCAATATCGCTTGAAAAACGTTCAAAAACCATAATAAGTATTGACAAAATAATAAATCTGTGCTACAATGAAAGCATAAGATGCTAGTAGGTTTGCGTCGCAATCTCTTGTATGAGTGTTAGGACGCTAGCTAGCGTCCTAATGTACATTAGGAGTTTATGTGGCGCTCTGTTGAAAAGGAGATTCAATATGAGAAAAAAGTTTTTTCAGGTTGCTGTAGTTATGATTTTTAGTTGTATCATGTTAGTCACGGCTAAACAGCCTCAGACATGGGAACTCGGGTATCGTGGAAGCTGTGTTCCAAAATTTAATAGGGACAATATAGAATATCGGGCTACCAGCGTCGTTGAATTATCAATGCCGGAGGAGCTAGCTAGTAGCGGAACCACGTCCAAAGACAACACATACTTTATATTGAACAAGTCAGTCGTCTTTGGTCCCTACGAGAAGATCCCTAATCTAAACATCACTGGGACAATCAATGTTGACACGAGCGATTGGTGTCGACGATTGGAGAGGGATGATGTCGTGGATCACGGCGGCTACACTAATACCTATTTTGCCAATGACGGGTCGTTCGCTGCAGAAGTGTTTCTCAGCTGTTCGACCTATGAAGACGGCTATCGTCTTTATCGCCCTGACGATCATCAGCCAGCCATGGATGATGGAATTTATATCACTCTATCATTCTATTGTCCAGCCGAAGAGTTCGACATACCTGAAGATCGATATAAGAACGCAGAATGGGCGAGTACTGCATCGAACGCGGAGTTACTCGAATATAGTAGTGTACTTTCTGCAATATGCGAATCTAAAATTCAAGGCATGAAAGAATATGATGTGCTTGATGCCGATACCGCCAATAAGATTGTTAGCATAGACTATTCATACAACAATCTCACGGTAAATTACGATTCTACCGCAGCCACATCTCCAGAAACAGAGAATGTTTATCTGTGCAACAGCCAGTATAATGGATGTATCGTTCCGTAAAGCACATTCTCTTGCCTAGGCCTTTTCCGCCTAGGCTTTTTTTGAAAAATCTGCAGCTCAGTGGATAGTTAGACGGCTATGTTATAATATGGCATATGAAGATTCTACAACTCAACGTTTGGATGGGGAAAGTCGAAGGTAATCTTCGTCGCTTTCTTGAAACTCACGATTTTGATGTGATTTGCATGCAAGAAGTTTTCGCCTCGCAGAGTTGTGAAGAACATCTCTCACAACTCTGTTTTGATTTATCCCAAATTCAAAAAGCTAGTCGGCTTCCATATGCGTTCTTTTCGCCCAACTGGAGTTTCGACCTCGCGGGTGGCGACTGCGCGCTTGGTAATCTCATCCTCAGCCGTATTCCGTTCGCCAAGACTTCATCTGAATTCATCAATGGCGAGTATCGCGAGCATATCATGCTCGGCGCCACGCCTTCTAACAATCTCAATCTCCAAATTGCTCAGCTCAAAAACGGCCTCACGGTTGTTAATCATCACGGCTTTTGGCGATCCAACCCTCTAGGCGACGAAGACACTATCAAAGCTTTTGCTAAAGTTGGACAAGTTGTGCGCCGAGTCGAAGGCCCGCTTGTAGTATGTGGTGACCTTAATATTATTCATGATTCACCCGCCATGCGTTCGCTTGATTTTCTTCATGATTTGACTCACGAGCATAATATCAAGACTACACTCTCTGGTTTGAAATTTGACGGCGCTGTTGCTTGTGATCATATCCTAGTCAATGATAAAATCAGCGTCAAAAATTTTGCTGTATTGCCTGACCTAGTTTCGGATCATCTTGCGCTTGAGGCAGACGTAACTATAGCCTAAAAATAAGCCCCTTCCATCTGGAAAGGGCTTGTACGCTGAAGCTCTGAGTCTCATATCCGCTGACCGTGCTGGAATTTTAATCGTTTCACTAGCCAGCGCGCCAAGTGCTGTGTTGCAAAAAAACAGTAGAAACAACTCTATAAGGACTGCCGCCACATAGGCGAGTACTGCCTGCTTTACGAACTCATGAAACGACAGCCGTCCCAAAAACGCAATTGGCTCAAATAACAGAATGTCTGGTATATGCGCCAACGCTGATGAGGCAAACGCTCGCCATTTGTACGAATCTATATGCCTTCTTTGCTGCTTTTTGCGTATTCGCTCAAAGACATAATTGTTCAGTAGCTGACCCGCCAAGAAACCGACTACGCTAGCAAAAAATATCCTGCCGGTCGTGTTCGCAATTACTAAAAATCCACTATTATCAGCTCCTACGTAATCCGGTATCAGCCTAACTAGGAAAATTACTCCGATTGATATTAGTCCAACCCAGCATCCCATCCAAGCAACATAGTCAGCTATCTTTCGACCATAAATTTCCACCAGCAAGTCTCCCAGTAAATATGACATAGGAAATAGAAATATTCCTCCATCCATTGGCAACCAACTTGGCCCCCAAATTTTTGTCGCACTGAGATTCGCCACGATTATCGTCATCATCATCAAACTAGACATGACGACCAACGTTCTGATCGCTTGAATCGTAGGACAACGTTTCAATAGCCTCTCTGCTTTGCTTGTACCCTCCACACAGTTACTCATTTTTCATCGCTCCTTTCAAAGTACTCGCCTAACCTTTCTCCACCCTAGGCGTCATTCTAGTGGCGTTATGGGTATCCATAACAGGGTGATTATCTAATCACCCTATCCCTCCATTATACCACACCTTAGGAGAAAAGTCAATGCTAACGTATTATCTCACCACCTTTGCAACAAAATAAGATAGATTCTACACTAGTAAAG
>CAOQYN010000028.1 GCA_948514425.1 uncultured Candidatus Saccharibacteria bacterium | reverse complement strand
ATTATTGTCAACCACCCAGAGATTATTACCCATAATATTACAAACACCAATCTTCTATACGAAAATACAAGTTTTACTTCAAATCAGGCACAATCGACCAATTATCCTCCCGAGATCACTAGTACTACCAAAAAGACAATCAAACTTTTACAAAATTACCCTACCCCACATTTAGTCCGTGCTAGCCAAGATCCTAGCTGGTTTGCACATAAAAACGGGGAAAGTTATCACTTTACTCAAACCGATCTTAAAAACCCTTTTCCTAATACTCCACTCGGCATTAAAATCCATATCAAAACAACGCCAAAAAACGAAATTGGAGCCCTTCAAGCTGCCTTACTGCGCGGTATGCTCGCTGATATTGTAAAAGAAAGCACCGATCTAGAATATCCCGATCAATCTCACTCAAATCAAGACCCTCAAGACAGTGATAGTATCAAACTACACAAATTCACTATCAAATTTCCCAGTTGGCCAAAAAAGAAACCTCAGTAAAGCCTGAAAAATATATGACAAAACAATACTCACATATCTACACCACAGATCGTAACGAAATCGCCGCAGAAGACGTAGCCAAATCACTTTGGCGCAAATATCGCAAAACACCCGAATATCGCAGTGGCCGCCGTTATTCCATCAGCTCCGTTCATCCACTAGTACGCGCCGCCGAAGAACAGGGCCTAAACACTATTATTCTTGATTTTGCCAAAGAACTCGAACAGCCAATCGAAATCCGTACTCGCCTTGCGAATCGCTGTGAAGATGATTGGATTGCAAATTGGCAGCAAATGCATGCTAAACTCTTTCGTCAAGTCTATCGGCGCGGAGGGGAACTACGTACTCGCGGACACGACGTACGCTTTGGCGCCCCAGGCGACGAAGATCTTCATCGTATTCCACATGGAGGTGCCCCAGTCTACAACGAACTGTATGCCCTAGCCCGCGACCTCTGTAATAGTATTTCTTGCGTCCCTACAACCAACATTGACGAAACTTGCCGCTTCCTTGCCCGCTTCCATTATTCTTTTATCCGAATTCACCCTTTCTTCGATGGTAATGGTCGCATCGCACGCGTCGTTACGGACCAATTATCCGTTGCTCTTGGCTATATACCAATCATCGCTGGTTTCCCACGACACAATGCTGAAAAGAAACGAATTTATCACTCTGCCATTCATGACTGCGCTTATGACAGTAGTTATAATACTCTAACTGAGTGGATTAAGTTTCAACTCCAACAAAAACTTGCCGAAATCATCTGATACAAAAGAGGGAATTAGTAATCCTCCATCAACTATACCACTTACGCTTTTCAAAATTCTCTACTTCCCCTTTATTTCATAATCCTGCAGTCCCAAAATACCCGTTGCCATACAGTCAAATCACCTTCAATAAATCATACATCTGTCAAAAAACTAGAAACATAAGAAAAACCAGTCGTATTCGTAGAGAAACACACATCCAATCACTAATACGCTTCACAAAGCAAAACTTTGACCAATTTTACATGGGGAATTTATACAAACAGACGCATAAACACTCGTCTTTTTGATTGAAATCTAATGTCGCACAATACATATTTTACGACACTATATCAGTATCTACCTCTGTTAAACTACCAGTCCAACCGCCAAACCCCACTTTTTAGCTTTTTTAAAGATTTTTACCATTTTTTTCTATTTTTTAAATTCCCTGCATTTTTTTATAAAAATAGAAAGAAATACACTAAATACAACCAGCTATCTCCAACACTACGCAAACCAACTTTTCAACTACTTTTTATACACGAACAAAACCCGAACACAAAAGAGAATTACGCAGACCCCAAAAAGCCATATTTCATTTTAAATACGCCTTACCCTCAAGCCTTATGTCTACATATTCGTTCGGATGTAGACCATGTTCCTCAATATACTTAAACATTTTCTCTGCATCCCCCACCGATACACTTACTGCACGATCAATATTCATCTTCAAAAATACATCCTTACCTTCCAAATCTACATACACCGCACGAATCATACCCATCGGCAAAGTCACTCTTTCAACCGTATAGCCTTTTCTCGCAAATTCACGCTCCAGTTCTGCAATATACAATCGCACACGCTCCGAAATTTTACTATTCCCATTTTCATCCACAACTGGCACAGTTACCTCCAATTTTTCCGCCACCGATCGTTCCAGTGTCTCTTCACGACGATTTTCCAACTCTCTAAATCCTAAATACGCTGACAGTCCAATTACCGCCAAAAACAACACCCCCATCAATGCTGATCTCTTTTTTCTACGATGTGCCTGCCTCCTCGCCTGCATCCGCTCAGATTCCGATTCTGCATGCTCTCGCTCCGCAACAATCGTCCTCCCCTTTTTCATCCCTTGAGATTGCTTCCCTTGCCCACGCATTCCTTTTCCTTAATTCCCTCTTATTTCTTATCTCCGACCCCTAGTATAATCTCTGCCAACTTCTTCGCCGCATCTGGTCTTGCTTCCGCTTGTAGTTTCTCCGCCATCACTCTTCGCTCCTTCGGCGCACGCACCAAATGCCTTACCGCCTCAAGCAATATCTCTGGTTTTTCTTGCATTTCCCTATCCTCAACCATCAATACAGCATTCCTATCTCGTAATCTTTCTGCATTCTTCGTTTGATGTCCGCCAGGTAGCTGCTCAAAAGGCACTAAAATTACTGCCTTTTTCAATGCGGCCAACTCCGCAATCGTCGTCGCACCTGCCCTACTCACTACGACATCAGCTGCACCCATCAACTCATGCATCGCCGAATTAAACTCCCACATCCGAAAATTAGACTTTAGCTTCGCCTTATCCCACTCTTCATATTTCTTCAACTCCACCATCATTTCATAATGCTTGCGCCCCGCTACCAACCCCACACTCGTAAACTTAAGCATCTCTGGCAAAATCTCTCTCATTGTCTCATCAATATGCAATGATCCTTGACTCCCCCCCGTCACTACTACGAGCGGTCGTTCCGGATCGAAACCAAAAACCTTTTTCAAAGTCTTCTGCTTTACCTCACTCACCGCCTTAAACTCTGGTGCCACTGGTATACCCACGCACACTGTACTTTTTGCCCCATTCATCCCTCCCCAACCCGTAGCGACCACCGCCGCCCGCTTCATCAAAATCCGATTCGCCAAGCCTGGCACCATATCCGACTCATGCACAATATATGGGATCCTAAACCATCTCGCCACCAATCCCACTGGCAGCCCTACAAATCCCCCCTTCAGAAATACCACATCAGGCCGCTTACTAGGCCATAATAATCTCCAAAAACTTTGCAAAGTTCCCCCTACAAAGCCCAAAAAGCCCAAAATATTACCCAAAACCAAATCTTTAAGCGTAATTCGCCACTCTTTTACATAGTCTTTCAATCCCCAACCCGCATACCGATGAAATTTACCCGCAAAAATCCTCCTCACTCTGACGTAAGGCGTTTTCCCTCTTCCTCTACCAGCCTCTTCCCCCCAACTCACACCAATCTCTGTTGTAATTTTTACAACATTTTTATAATATTTCCTATCCGTCCAAAACTCCACACGCGTTCGCGGCTTCAAATCTAACAATTCCCTCACCACCGCTACCGCTGGCGTAATATGCCCACCGGATCCACCACCAACTACCAAAACTTTCATCGTTCCCTCCTTCGCACCATTTGCTCCTGCCGACGCCGCACGACCCCATCCGTCCTCTGTACTTGTACCTCTTCTTCTTTCCTTGGTTCCCTATTAGTATAGCATGAAAGCTGCAGCACCAAACCCAACGCCGCCGCCATAAACAACATACTCGTTCCACCATAACTCAATAGCGGCAGCGTAATACCAGTCAACGGCAATAACCCCGTCATCGCTGAAATATTTACTACCACATGCGCCGTCGCCCATGCAAAAATCCCTACTACCACCAACGACTCTTGCGTATCATGTAAATAGTTTGCGGTTCGCAACAATCTCAACAGCAGTACTGCAAAACACACAACCAGCGCCACCAACCCCACAAACCCAAACGTCTCACCCATTACCGCAAATACCGAGTCATTGATCGACTCTGGCAAATATCCTGTTGCTTGCACGCTATTACCAATCCCTACACCAAACAACCCCCCAGTCCCAATCGCTATCATCGCATTTTCAATATGATAAGAATCACTCGAATCTTCACTCTGAAAAGTCATCAAACGCTCAATTCGATGCGGCGAACTCACGATCGCCAGCACGCCACACGCCCCAATCACCCCCAACGCCATCCCAAAATACTGTAGCGGTATCCCGCTCATGAACAACATTGCAACAATAATCGCCATAATACTAACGCCAGTTCCCAAATCCTTCTGTATTACTACCACAAAACCCAACGACAATCCACACACGATAATAAATGGCAGCCAAAAATCCGACCAGCTAGTCAGCTTCCCTTCTTTTTTTCGCATCGCCATCAATTCCGCCAAATAAAGCACCAATCCAAACTTCACGATCTCCGCCGGTTGAATACTCATTCCAGAGCCCACCTTAATCCAACGACACGCACCTAATTCGCAACTCGCTAGCGGACTATGCATCCAAGACAATATCATTAGCCCTACACAAGCCACCAAGCCTAATCCCAAAATCAACTTCCCCCATTTCCGCACCCACTGATATGGCACCTTAAACGCCGCCACAAATACCGCCAAAGCCAAAATCACGTTCATTAACTGTCTCAAGAAAAAATAATTTTCACTATAATCCGTTCCGTAAGTTGCATTCATCACATTTGCCCGCATTGGTCCAATCGCATAAATCACGATCAGCCCAATTCCCAACAAAATTACCGTCAGTACCCCAATCACCCTATCACTTTTATGTTTACGCATTATATCCAACTATTATCCATAATAAAAGTTGCCACCGACATCACCAAAAAGATAGCGAACAAAATACCCACAGTCGCCTTCAATAAATTCTTAACCATGTTACCACCGCCACTCATACAATTCCACCCTGCGTCGCCAAAAAGACACCAATAATCGCAAACACCCCAGCAATTACCCAGAATCGCATCACAATCTTTGCCTCACCCCAGCCTTTCGCTTCCAGATGATGATGAATCGGAGCCGAAATAAACAGTTTCTTATGAAATACTTTTTTCCAAAACATCTGAATCAAGCTCGACCCCGCTTCTACAACAAATAGGACACCGATCACCGGCAGTAAGAAGAAAGCATTTGTCATCATCGCTACTACACCAAGCCCTGCGCCCAAAGCAAAACTCCCCACATCCCCCATCATGAACCTTGCAGGCGGCACATTAAACCAAATATACGACAACAGCCACCCCACCACCGTCAAACAAAAACCAGTTAACATCCATTGCCCCTGGAAGAGCGCAATCACCGCATACGCTCCATACGCCAACATCGCCAAACCTCCCGCCAGTCCATCCAAACCATCCGAGATATTTACCGCATTCGATGTGGCCACCACCGCAAATGTAAATAGTGCGATCATCCCGATTGTCCCAAGCTCCACCGCTCCTACAAACGGCACCTCAATACTCGTCCAATCCAACCGCACCGCAAACCACCATCCCAACGCTGCCCCCACAATCGTAATCATCGCAAATTTTACTGGCGCACGCAATCCCGCCGCGCCCTTCCCTTTGCCGAAAACGTTAATCAGATCATCAATCAAACCCACTACACTTCCGCCAATGAACCCCACTAATGGCAACCACGTCTGCTCACGATTCAAATTACAAATCCACGTCACTGCAAATACCGTCACTACCCCAATCACACCCGCCATCGTTGGGAAATGCCGCGTAAATTTCTTCGCGTGCAACTTTGTCATAATCGGCAAAGCATCTCCCATTGCCGTCGTTTGCTTCTGCTTCTTCCAAAACTTATATTTATATGCAAAATATGTATATACTGGCGTCAAAAAAGTCGCCAAGAAGAACGCCGATAACGCCAAAATCAAACCGTAGAAAGCTTCATTACTGAATGTATCTGCCATACTATATCCATTATACCACACGCGCAGATTTCTCTCACCCCCAACTCCTCAAAACCTACGCCCCTGGTTTTATCTTCAAATAATCCTGCACCTGTGCCTTCAGCGCATTAAAAACTGGCAAAGCATGCGCATCACCAGCCGCTTTCTTATCATTTTCCCATACTCGCACCATAATCAGATATTCCGGCTCACCGCCTTCCGCGCCGCCAAATCCAACATATGTCGCAATCGTCTCATCAAAAGAATATCCCCCATTTTTAATCGCCTGCGCCGTTCCAGTCTTTCCACCGATGTAATACCCTGCTGGATCAGTGCCATTTTCACGCCACGATTTTCGAGTGTTATACATCATTTCTCGCATCGTTGCGCTAGTCTCCGCCGAAACTGTCCGTCGCACCGGAGCTTGTTCTTCTTTTTCTACAAACTTCCCCTCCACCATCTCACCCGCCACCACTGTCGGCGTAAAATACTCTCCCCCGTTAATCAGTGACGCCAAACCCGCCGCCACCTGCAACATCGTCACCTGCATATTCTGACCAAAAGTCATATTTGCATAAGTCGCATCCAAACCATAAATCTCCGCATGTGGGCCTTGCACCGTCCCAATCGACTCCAGCAACTCCACGCCCGTCTCTTTCCCAAGCCCAAACTTGTCATAATAATATTCATACAAACGTTCCCTCCCCTGCGCCGTAATCTCCGTTTCGCTCCCCGAAAGCCATCGCAGCACCTGTGTCGATCCCGTGTTCATCGACCAATCCAACGCCGTCTGCATTGTCGTCGTACCTACCAAATTCGTATACTGCACCGCATTTTTAATCGGCAGACCATCCACATACGTCACATTATCATTCTGATAAGTTTTATCCGGCGTCATCACTCCATATTCCAGCCCCGTCGCAAACGCAAACACTTTGCAAACACTCGCTGGCTCGTAAGGATCCTCGACCACATGATTAATATAATCCTCTGCACTTTCTACAGCCCCAAAATTCGCCGGATCATACCCTGGAATATTCGCCATCGCAAGCACCTTCCCATTCTGCGGATTCATTACGATCGCACTCAAATTCCTAAATCCAACTTCCCCCGCCTTCTCCGCCAAAATCTTCTCTACCTTATACTGCAAATTCCGATCAATCGTCAACACTACATTCTTCCCATCCTGTGCTGGAATCCGTACATTATCTTCCCCAATCGACAACGCCACGTTGTTTACATCTTTCACCGTCCGAAGTAACCCATCCTTCCCCGACAGATCATCATTCAACGCCCCTTCAATTCCATACTGCCCCATCCCTTCCGCATTCACAAACCCGAGCAATGTAGCCCCTAAGCCACCTTCCGGATACACCCGTTTGGTATTTGCTTGCAACCACACCCCCGCTACGTCTGCTTCCGCTACCTTCTCTGCCACCCTACGCTCAACATTTCTTGCCACTACATAATAACGCATCTTCTTATCCGCAAACACATCCCGCCATTCCGCCACACGTTTATCCCCCAAAAGCGCACCAATCTCTTTCTCAACCTCCTCCTGCTCGGCCAACATCGGATCAACAATCACCGTATACACTGTCGAATTCATCGCCACCGCTACTGGCTCATCCCCATCCAACATATAGATCTCTCCCCGCTTCGCCAACAATACATTCTGCCGCGTCTGCTGCGCCGCCGCCTTCTCTGCCCAAACCTCATGATCTATAATCTGAATACAAAATAATCGCGCCACAATCACGGCCACCACCGCAATCACACCAAAGCGCAATATTTTGTTTCTGTTCATGCTTTAATTATACCATATCTTGACAAAAAATAATGTTTATGCTAAACTCAGTATAACCCCTGTGAAGGGTGCTATCTGTAGTTACTCTGCATACCCGCTAACGTTCGCCTCATCCATATTCGCCGCCACCGTACTATTCTCTGATGCCGCCACTGACGTCAAGCGCGCTTTTTCCACAGCAAGGTCTTCTTTTTTTGCCTCAAGTTCTGAAATCTCATCCTCAAGTTGCGACAACTCATAATCATAATTCGTCGCCTGCGTCCCCTGCGCCACATAGATCAACCCCACAATCAAAACCAGCATCCCCACAATCATCGCATTCGAAATCGAACCTAAAGTCTTTGGTGTATGACGCACTGTATTATGATTCCGCGACCAAGCACTCGTCGTCATTCCGCGCCTCGTCGTGTAAGTCTGTGGTCTCATTATGTTTTATTTTCCTCGCTGTTTTTATCTTAAATTTAATAAACAATAAGCCTAAATCAAAGGTTACTTCAAGTTTATCTTAGACCAGAGCGCGAGCGCAGCGACAAATCTACCGCGCAACACGCACTGGAAAGGTCATGTAGTTTTAACACTCCACACATCCAACTCTTCAACCATGGTGGGCCTTCGCCCATATCACCCCATATATCGCTAGTACAGCTCAACATGGTCGCTTGCCGTGTTTTTTTGAAGCATAATCCGGGATGAC
>CAOQYN010000027.1 GCA_948514425.1 uncultured Candidatus Saccharibacteria bacterium | reverse complement strand
ACATTGATAGTCATATACTACACTTAACTTCTTTCCGACATCTCACCACTGGTCTCCTAACGACACTCAGGTATCATCATTGGAGTATTATGTCTTTTCTTCCTTCATCAAACACTACAAACATCTCCTACTACTCTATTTTCTCCGCCTCTTCCACCCTATACACCCCCACTTGCGTCCGCCTCAACGCCGTCAAATACGCCCCCGTTCCAAGCATTTTACCAATGTCCTCACCCAGCGCTCGAATATACGTCCCACTCGAAACTCTACATCTTATCGTCAACTCTGGCCACTCGTACTCTAAAACCTCGATCTCATAAATCTTTATCTTTCGTCGCGGCATCTCCACCATTTTCCCCTCTCGTGCCAACTTGTATGCTCGCTTACCATCAATCTTCACCGCCGAAAACGCTGGCACCGTCTGCCAGTTTTCCCCAACCAGACTTTCCACACACTTTTCCACAGCCTCTTTGTTCGGTTTTTCTTGTGCAATTCGTTCAGGTATTTTACCATAAAATCTCGGATTATTCAAACCAGCTTCCAACCCATCATCAAAACAAAAACCCGATTCTGTCGAATCTTCCCCTGAGAACACCACCATCCTCTCTCCTTCCGGGTCACCTGTCGTCGATATTTCTCCCAATCGCAGCGTTGCAATGTATTCCTTATCTAATTTCAAAAACTCATTCGCCCGCTTCGTCTCTTTTCCCACCAACAAAATTAAAAGCCCAGTTGCAAACGGATCCAAAGTCCCCGTATGTCCAACCTTCACTTTTCGCCGTTTTTGTCTCACCACGCCATCCTTCCCCCTCACCTCAACATACCCCGCCTCTTCTGACAACTTTCGCCGCACTCGCGCCACTACCCCAAACGAACTCACTCCCGCTGGTTTATCAATCAATAAAATCTCACTCTTCGGCAATTCTTCCATAATTTGTTACCTAAAACAACATATAGTACTCAAACTGCTCGTCCTTGCGCCGCTCCTTCAAATCTTCTCGTTCATGATAAGTCTCACAAGCTTCATGACGCCCATACCAACATCTACTGCTCATGTGTATGCTCCTAATTCATTCCCGGTATCTGAAAAGCATCACTCCGCGTCGCCGCTGTTGGCGCATTGTTGACTGCCCCCGCAGGTGTTCCTTGAGCCACTCCCACATTATTTGTTACCGTCTGCGCTGTCGGCAAAGCCGGAGGCATCATATCCGCCGTCGGTACTGGTTCCGGTGGTGGTGGCAAAGTCACCCCGTTCGGTTTAGCGACCAACTCAGGCCCTTGAGTTTCCTCAACTGGCGCGACCTGCGCCGCAGGGTTCGCACTCACTGCCGGTTGAACCGCCGCATTTACGCTTGCAGCCACATTAGTCTGCGTCGTAGCTGGCGTACTCACCAATGGTGCCGCCACGGGATTAGCTTCCCCCGACTCCTCCAAAGCCTGCGCCATCATCTGTGCATAATCTTTTCTCTCACCCGTCTGCGTAAAAGGACTCACCGCCCTCGCCGCTACCGCAGCATTTGCCGCTGCCGCCGTCACCGCCTCATTTACCGCTGCACTCGCCGCCGCTGCCAAATCTGCTTGACTCGGACCCGCCGGCTGCTGCACCTGCGCTTGCTCAATATTTTGTCCTTGCACCGAGTCCACCACTGGCATCACTACCGCCCCCTCCATCGTAACCCCAGGAGTATTATCCATCGGCGAACTCGCCTCATGTGCCACCGTCAAATCCGTCCGTGGCATCACCATACTCGAAGCATACGCTCCCGAATCATTATCCATCACATGCGCCGAAATCAGCTGCTGATCCGCCCCCATCGCCATCAGTTTCGAAGCCAGCTGCATTGTATTCGAATTCGTTCGATCATTCGAAAACCGTCCCGTCGCCGCCACAATTCCAGTCAAAAGCGCCGTAGCCGTCTCCTTATCCAAAACCACGTCTTCACCTTGCATCGCAAAAATCAACTTCGTCACCATTTCTGATACCGAACTTGCTCCTGGATCACTCCACTCAATCTCTGCAAACTTCCCCGGCGCATCAATCGTAATATCCACCGTTGTCGCATCATGCATAATTCGTCCATGTTCCGCCAAAGCCGAATCCAAATCCGCCGCCGACGGCACCCCAATCGCCAACACCAAATTCACATTAAAATCACCATACGAAAATTCCAAATCATCTTCAGTAATATTCGACTTATATGGTGTAATGTAAACTTTTACAAAATCACCGTCTAGTTTGTAACGTAAATGATCAGCTTTTTCCTTATTCAAAGCAATAATAAAATCCCGCAAACTATCCGTGTCAGTCTCAAACGTTCCTTCTGGCTGCAAAAATTGCAACGCGTCTGGCGTTTGTCCCGAATAAATCGCTGTTGTATGTTTCTGTAAACTATCCAAGAAAAGCGTTAAACCAATCGCCGCTGCCATTTCATCCACCGACGGATCACGCGACAAAGCCACCAAAATATTTTCCGAGCTCTTAATCTTATCCTGAATTTTTCGCACAAAAACATCATTTGACGCCTTTGGCGAACCTGCCACTCGCGGCTGCCCTGGTTGTTTTTGTGGAGCCACAACCTTCTGCGCCCCAGTTGCTGGCTTCACTGCCTGAGCCGGCGCCGCTGTACTCGGAGCTGTTGCTGGTGTTTTTTGACTTTGATTTTCCATATTTTTGTTTTCTTTACCCTATACTTCCATTGTAGCACACATCCCCTAAAAAGTCAATACCTTTTATGCTTATCTCCAACATCATCTCCCTACCCTTAGCTTTTGTCCGTAGTGGGTGGATTAGTGTCAATGGCGGTGCGACTAGTGTTGTCGGTCAGTGGAGCTTTAATCGATCACGTGTTGTTCAATCTACCTCTTCTGCTTATAGCTTAGACATAGCATCTGACAACGTCAATCCGTCACGCAGCAACGATCGTTGGGATGGTTTCCCCCTACGCTGCCTAGCTCTCTAAATATTCCCCATTACCTTCTTCACGCGCTCAACATCACCCTCCCTCGTCGCATAGCTCAACGAAAACCTCACTAACGCTGGATACCTACAAACCTTATCCAGATAATAATGTGAACAAAAATATCCTGTTCTCGCCATAATCCCCTCCTTACCTAACGCCGCTCCCAGCAAATGCGAATCCAAACCTTCAACATAAAAACTCATTGTCGGGTTCGCCTCGCTTCCTACCATCTTCACTCTCTCACGAGACCGCAAAAACTCATCTAGCTCCTGCGTGCAAGCCTTCAACCTTTCTTTATCCTCTTTCGTCCGCGCAGACAACCAATCTATCGCTTCACCCAGCGCAACGATCTCTCCCCAAGCCTGTAATCCTGGCTCAAACACTGTATGTATATGATCTTTATTTCCTTCCGCGCTTAATAGATAACTATTCCGCTCTACATCATCCACCATTCCTCCACCGATAAAGGTCTGCTTCAGCTTCGGCACCAAATCCCTCCGCGCCACAATCACCCCTAATGACGGCGCGTACATCTTATGTGCCGAAAAACACACCGCATCCGCTTCCGTCTTCTCCAGCATTTCATAATAATGCGACATTGCCTGCGCCGCATCAATCACCACTATCCCCCCATCCTTATGCACACGCTTTATCACAGCCTTTAGGTTTATCAACTGCCGCCCATCAAAATTTGCCGCACAATTTACAACCACCACTGCCCCCGCAAAATCCTCATCCCCCATCAAGAGCGTTCCGTCATCATCCCGCTCCAATACTATACGCGGCACCCCCAGCCTCTCACTCATCGCCATCGTCGCTAGAAACGGCGAATTATGTTCAATCTCACTCGTCACCACCTTCTTTACCAATTTTGGATCCAGCTCATTTAAAATCAAATTAATCCCATAAGTCGTATTCAAGGTGAAACTCACAAAATATTCTTTTGTTTTAAGCTTCAATAATTTCAGAATTTTCCGCCGCGTTCCTTCTACCAATTCATCCGTCTTCTCCCCCCACGCATACTTTACTCGTTCACCGCAAGAATTATGTGTAAAATAATATCTCTCCAAAGCCTCAACCACCGGTTTTGGCCGCAAACTCTGACATGCCGCATCCAAATAAACCGTTTCTTCCCCCAAATAATCAAAATCCCTCATATCTCCATTATATCATGCAATCAATTGTGGTCATTGTCTCGTCTGGTCACTCTCGCACAAAAATGCGACTATTTACTGGTCGCCAAACTATACAATCTTTCCTCACGAAAAACTGTGTAAATAGCCGCATATATTCCACGAGAAATACAACAACATTCACAAAACTATTCATGTTAAATCAAAAAACGACCACTTCCAGCCGTCATGCTAAACCATCTAAATTCTCAAATATCCCCACCTATACCAAAAAATGCGACCATCTGCTTAGTCGCTAAACTAAACCATTTCTTCTAACCAAGAAATCGTGCAAATAGTCGCATTTTTCTCCTTGGTCAGAATTGTCGGAACTATCAGACAGAATTTAGCTTAGCTAGACCCATTATAACACATCAAATCCTCATCTGACTACCCCCAAAATCCCAACATTTTAAAACCCCCATAATCCATTTTGCAAAAAACTGCGAAACATAGCCAACATACTTTTGTCCGTAGTGGGTATATCCATCTCCATGTTGGTGAAATGTATGGCGTCGGCGAGAGGGGCTGTGGTTGGTCGCGTACGACATCGTCTACTACAAGTACTTACGGCTTATGGATGGTGCCTACGGGTGTTGACTCATCTAATCGCCTCAACCGTTGGTACGCTTTCCCCCTCCGCTGCCTCTACATGTCGGAAAGAAGTAGTATAGACTATCAATGTCTAGGGTTTATTGTGTGTAGGAATGGATAGAGTATATGGTAGGGAGATGAGAAAGACCTTGGCGCTTTAGACGTCTTGGCTGAGATTTTTCGCATCTTTAGATAAGAAAAATCTCACCACTGGTCTTTCTCACTCCCTACCATATACTCTTTCTATCCATATATACTTACAACAAACCTAGACATTGATAGTTATATACTACACTTAGCTTCTTTCCAACATCATCTCTCTCACACCCAAAGAACCAATCCCATGCTATAATGATAGTACTTATGTTAAAAATCGTCTTTCCTGAATTCAATCATCCTACTATTAAAGAGGCAATCTCTACACATTATCAGCTCCAGCACACCAACCAACCCCTCCAACATCTCTCTAATTCTTGGAACGCAATCGAAGCTCTTCCCGCCTCCGACCTTGCTTCTGCCTGCAAAATGGTAGCTTCTGGCATTGCCGACACAATGATTACTGGCATCGAACATTCCACTCGCGACGTTATTCTCTCTTGTCGCGATCATTTCTCTATGGCAATCAACCCAGAAACCCAACGTCCCTACAAAACATTCTCTGGTCTAGTAGTTATGCGCCGCGACTCCGAACTCTACCTTCTCTCCGACATGGCCGCCTGCAAACACCCCAGCGCCGAACAACTTCACGAAATCGTCGAGCAGACTCATTCTTCTGCCCAAAAACTCCTTCCAGCCCAGCCTCGTATCGCCATGCTCTCCTTCTCCACACTCGGCAGCGGAGGCAAAGATCACACTATCGATATCATTCAAGAAACTCTCACTACTTTCGCTAATCGCAATATTACTATCGCTGGAGAAATGCAACTTGATGCCGCCGTCAATCCTCGCATCGGCCTCAACAAGAGCCAACCCCTTTCAAACTCTAAAGCCGATCAAGTCGCTGGTCAGGCCAACGTCCTTATTGCTCCCGACCTCAACTCCGGCAACCTCATCTACAAAACTTTTGAACAGCTTGCCGGTTTCACTGTCGCTGGCCCAATTCTTCAAGGCTTCGACCACATCATCTCCGACCTTTCCCGTGGCAGTACAGTCGCCGACATTGTCTGGACCATCGAAGTACTTGCTCAACTCCTAAAATAAATCAGCCCATAACCCGTCTAAACATAGAAAAATCCCTCGGATTTCTGTAATTAATATTACATTGTCCGAGGGAACGTTCCTAAAAGGTTCCGAGTAAACGAGGATTGTTCATATAGCAATACGTAGCAAAACGCCAAGACCAAAAGGAATGTCAAAATCAAACAAATCAAGGCGTTCCGCTATAAGTCTTCAAGTTACCGGGGCAACCCCAAATCCAAGGGCTACCCCAAAAATTTGTTCTTCTAAAACTGAAAATAGCATGTGCCTGCACGTCTGGTCACTTACATACAAATGTATGTCCTCTTATACCCAAATCTAAACCTCCTTTCTAAAAAACTAACGCCCTCCTTAGGTAAACGTCTTACATCGACGACCAATTCGGTCATACTTACAAGTCACGTCGTATGTGTAACTCCCTAAGTGAACGTACCTCTCATTATATAGATAATCCCCTCTATGTCAACACTAATTTCACCCAAAAACTAAAAAGAAGGCTCACTCCGACAACTAACCTATCACGCTCCGCGGCGCAATATCAAGCGCATATGGATCCGTCGGCTCCACCCCCACCAACATCTCATAATACGCCGCCACACCCACCATTGCCGCATTATCACCCGCAAATCGCTTCTCAGGGAAAAACACTCTTAATTCCCTAGTCTTCAAATCATCCGTTTTGTCCATTTTCGTCCCAGACCCTCCTAACAGCTCCTCTGCGACCTTCTCACGCAAAACCGCATTAGCACTCACTCCACCCGCTATCACCACGCTCCGAGCCTCTGGATGGTCTCTGAGCGCAATCTTCAGCTTCTCCAGCAAAATCTCACATGCTGTTTCCTGAAAAGACGCCGCAAAATCCGCCTGTTGCTGCTCCGTCAACTTTTCCGCCAATTCAAACGATGGTGTATTAATTGGCACACCAAGTTCCGCCTGCACCGCCCTCAGCACCGCTGTCTTCAGTCCCGAAAACGAAAAGTCCAACCCCTCAACCTGTGGATGTGGTAATTTAAATTTCTTCGCATCACCCCTTCGCGCGCATTCCGCAATACTTGGTCCCCCCGGATAAGGTAGGCCCAAAACCTTCGCTACCTTGTCAAAACACTCTCCCACCGCATCATCACGCGTCGTCCCAATAATTTCAAATTTATTATGCTCTTGCATATAAATAATCTGCGTATGTCCCCCACTTACAACTAACGCCACCAGTGGAAACTCCGGAATCACACATTCCTTCACCTCCTCCCTACCCAACCAATTAGCATAAATGTGTGATTTCAAATGGTGCACGGCAAATAACGGTTTCTTCCACAAAATCGCCAGCATTCGCGCTGTCAATGTTCCAATTAATAACGACCCCAACAATCCTGGCGTATGGGTTACTGCTATAACATCAATATCATCCATTGTCAATTCAGCATCCCCTAACGCCTTATGTATCACTGGTAGAATTGCTTCTAGATGTGACCGCGCCGCTACTTCTGGTATTACTCCACCATATTCCGCAAAAATATCAATCTGCGACACCACCACATTATTCAAAATTCTCACACCATCCTCAACCACTGCTGCCGCAGTTTCGTCACAAGAACTCTCAATCGCCAAAACCTTCATGCTCTTATTATACCATAAATCACCCACTCGACCAAACCTCCAACATCATCTCCCTACCCTTAGCTTTTGTCCGTAGTGGGTATGTCTATCCTCCGGATGGCGCTGTCTACAGCGTTGGTGCTAGCGCCTATGGCTGGTCACGTGTAGCTAACTCTATCTCTGCTGCTTACGACTTGGGTGTGATCCCCACTGAGGTCTACCCGTCAACCGACTACTACGCCCGTTGGTTCGGTTTCCCCCTCCACTGCCTCCATCCAAAACCTCCAAATCCTATGCTATAATACCCTTATGGATCAACATTTTCTTCAATCCTCAGCTTGGGAAAAATACGAGGAACTCGAAGGCCACAAAACCTTCCGCCTCAACGAAAAAGATTTTTCTGCACTCGCTATCTTACACTCTACACCGCTCGGAAATTACCTTTTTTGCCCTTATGGCCCCACTCTTAAGTCCAACTACAATCCCAACGCAACATTAGAAACCGTTCTCCATTCCCTTTCCAAACTCGCTCGAGAACAAAACGCCTTTTTCGTTCGCATCGAGCCAACTTTTCCTCTTTCAAATCCTGAGGCGAAATCACTTCATCTCCACAAATCCCACGATCTTGACCCCGCCCACACTTGGGCTATCGACCTCACTCAATCACGCGAAGAACTGCTCAAGCAAATGCGCGCCTCTAGCGTCCAATACTGGCGTAGCAGCGCAAAAAAAGGTCTCAAAATCCGTCAAACTAAAGATCCTAAAGCAATCTCCATTCTTACTTCCCTGCTTCAAGCCGTTAGCGAAAAGGATCATTTCCAGCCTCAAACCGAAGCTCACCTCAAGAATCAACTACAATCAGGTTTTGCCACCCTTTACATCGCCGAACTTGACCATCAACCACTTGCCGCTTCCCTCGTCTACGATAACTCCACAACTCGCTTCTATGCCCACGCCGCTACTAGCAACGAACACCGCAAAATCAATGCCGGAATCGTCATCCTCATCCAAATGATCCTCGACGCCAAAGACCGTGGTGCAAAAATCTTTGACTTTTGGGGTATCACTACTTCCGAAGACCCTAAACATCCTTGGTATGGATTCACCAAATTCAAAAAATCCTTCGGCGGTTACCAGATCAACTACGCCGGCACCTGGGATCTTCCCCTCTCTCCTATCAAATATCAACTTTACCGAATCATCCGCTACCTCAACCGTCTCAAGCGCAAAATCACCCACTAAACTCCTCGGCATTCCATCATACCCACTCGCATCAGGGTGGGTATTTTATATCATGCCATATAACATCCACACTCTCACATCTAGAACTAAAACTATATCATATTTTGCTTATGTTTCCCTACTTTTTCACCACGACATACAAAAAACAGTCTGGCTTGTCACCACCCAAAATCACTTCCTTCAATCTCATCGCTAATATTTTAGTCTGGCTTGTGGGTAAACACCCTCGGTCAATCCACAACCTGGAAATATCAAAATCACCCATACTGTTTATACTTGTGCGTGAAAACACTTGACAAACATAAACAGTATGTCATCAAATATCCCAAATTGTGCGACCTTACGGAACAAACACCAAAACAGTCACCCCGAACTGTACCCACCTACCCAAATTCGTTATCTCTATTATACTCCACCCTATCAAAAACACAAGTACTTTCCAGTACCATCACAAACAGGGAAGAACCAAACTATCTTGTATCGGCATCAGAGGGGAAAACCGTGCCAACGATCTAGGTAGCCTGACGGATAGACTACAGTGGGA
>CAOQYN010000026.1 GCA_948514425.1 uncultured Candidatus Saccharibacteria bacterium | reverse complement strand
TAAGATAGATTCCTCCACTACGGACAAAAGCTAAGGGTAGGGAGATGATGTTGGATATATCCCCTCCATCAAACACTACCTAGGTAGAGGCAGCGGAGGGGGAAACTGTACCAACGGCCGTTGTCTGATGGGTAGACTTCAGTGGGAAGAACACCTAGGTCATAGGCAGCAGAAACGGACCTAGCCACACGTGACCAGCTATAAGGATTGTAGCCAACACTGTAAGCATTACCATCATTAAGGGCAATGTTCCCACTACGGACAAAAGCTAAGGGTAGGGAGATGATGTTGGAGGCGGAGATTTGAACGAGATAAGATGGGGGAGAAAAATTTGTGGTATAATATAGATATGTTTGGGAGGTTGAAGCCAGCAAAGCCAAGTAATAGTAGAAGTATTGATGGGATGAGGAGCCCGCGGGCGACAGATGGGGAAGTGGTATTGGATGCGCAGTCTTTGCCGTGGATAGAAGAGGAGGTGAAAAAACCAGTGGAAGATCAGAAGTCAACTCAGCAACAAAAGCTGGCTATGCAGCGACAAAATCGAATTATTAATTTCTTTAATGCTGACCAAGTAGTCACAGTGACGCCAGAAGAGATAGTGGGGTTGGATTCGAAGAATCTGAAAGAGTTGAAGCGTGAACGGATTAATGATTTGCGGCGAGCGGCTATGGAGTCAGAAGAGCCGAAGGCAAGTGCAAGGCAGAGAGGGGCGTTTTTGCGGCGTTTGGCGCGGGATGAAATTACGGAAGAGGAAGAAGCTGGATTTTTGTTGTTAATTCGCGATCCTTTGAACGATCCGGAGGTGGGTCCAGAGAAGATGTTTGAGGTAATTGTGCGTGATCCGCGACAGACGCAGATTTTGGCGATGGCGGCGGGGTTGAATGCATCAAACTGGCAGAAGGTAGATCAAGCGGCGATGTCGAAAATTTTGAGGACAGAGCAGAAGGCGGGTGATTTCCGGACGCCAGTAGGTTTTAAGAAATTGCGACAACATTTTTTAAGAGGAATTCGTCCAAAAGCGAAAGAGCAGTTGTATCGTCGATATGTACAGTCGATGAATGAGCTGGAGCGGACGCTGTACGGTGAGCGGTTGGATTATTATTTACAGTTCGAGCTAATGCGCAAGGAAGCGTTGAGTGATGTGAAGGCAGATAGTTTAATAGAGACGGCGGCATCAGAGAGGCGAAGAGTTAAAATTGAACCAGTGACGGCAGAGCGAGCGGGTGAGATGCTGGGGAGGGCGGTAATTGATGGTGATCCGTGGCGAGGTGGTAATTTGGAGCGGCACTTGAGTACGCATAATCTTGCGGTAGCAAAATTAGGGCCAGTCTATGAAGTGAGCTTTGGGACGGATAAGGTCTATTTGTCGAATATATTTCAGTTGACAAATGGAGTAGTGGGGGTGATGGCTTATGTACCAGATCGTGATAGTTATCGGGTGCGATCGTTTTATCGAGAGAGCAATCAGGCTTTGTGGCGATATTTGCCGGATTATGTGCGGCGAGGAGATGGCGGGATTGATCGCTTTTGTTTTGGACAGGCACAGGAGTCGGTAACTTTGCCTTTGGAGTTACAAGAGGCGTTGGTGAAGATCGAACGTGAACACGGGGTAATGTCGTTAGTAGCAAATAGTGCGGCGTATGAGCCAGAGTTTTTCTTGACAGGGACAGCGCATGCTTATGAGACTTTGCAAGAATATCAGACTTTGTGGAGTTATGGACGAATGAAAGGCGATTATTATACGCAAGTATCACGGGATGCGATAAATCATGATTTTGGGCTGAATGGACTAAACCAAAAGAAGGCGCCATATACTTTAAGCATTGATTATAATAGGGCGCCGGATTTTGATCAGCAGGTGGTGGAATTTGAGTTAGATACAGTGGATGCGGGGAGAGTGACGGCAGAAGGATTTTTGTCGCATGACGGTCAGTATAGTTGGCTGTTTTGTCGTGATGCGAGGGGGCGGGCATGGGTGGAATATGTTGAAGTAATATCACCTTTGACGTCGACGGGTTTGCGACGTGATTGGGCGGTGATGGGAGATTTTGCGACGAAGTTATACGAGCATAGCGCACAAGCAGGGATTTACGGTGATCGCAATGATACGAGAGGGGCGAAGCAATGTATGTGGAATAATTATTTAAGTAATGTGCCGCTGATTCGGGAGTATGTAGGAAGAAAGAACGTATAGTTTTGCGGCGATTTTGGTGAGGGGCGGAGTGTATCGCCTCCAACATCATCTCCCTACCCTTAGCTTTTGTCCGTAGTGGGTATATCCATCTCCATGTTGGTGAAATGTATGGCGTCGGCGAGAGGGGCTGTGGTTGGTCGCGTACGACATCGTCTACTACAAGTACTTACGGCTTATGGATGGTGCCTACGGGTGTTGACTCATCTAATCGCCTCAACCGTTGGTACGCTTTCCCCCTCCGCTGCCTATGATTGGAAGGAAAGTCGCTGCCCCAAGGGAAGTATGATATAATTGGAAATGGAAGCGTGGCCGAGTGGTTGAAGGCGCACGACTCGAAATCGTGTGGGCAGAAATGTCTCGGAGGTTCGAATCCTCTCGCTTCCGCCATTAATAAGAGTAGGCCTCATGGGGTCTTTTTTGATGTTTGGAGAGTCATGTATTTTTAATTAAATGGGATAATTAGTTATTTTATAGAGATAAATATCGCTTGAACTAGTACGGCGTTTACTAGTTGAAGCCAGCGGAGGGGGAAAGCGTCCCAACGTACATCGCTACTAGATGGGTCAACACCTGCAGGGTTCACACCTAAGTAGTAGGCGCCAGCGACTGATTTAGCTATGCGTGACCAGCCATAGAGATTGTGGCCGACGTAGTAAACTTTGCTATCATTAAGAGCAACCCACCCACTACGGACAAAAGCTAAGGGTAGGGAGATGATGTTGGACTTAGTAAAAATAACCCCGCCAGTACCGTTGGTAGGTACAGGGCGGGGTTGGTGGGGTGCTACTTGCTATGCTTGCTTTTTGATACAGTATACTATGAAAGATAGCAAGTTTATTGATGTGTTACATCTCTGGTAAGCGATCATGACTGTAATTGTAGTCATGATCATGGATGCGCATGAGTTGCAGCCAATGACCAATTACGCAATTTTTGTGCAGATCTGATAGGACATAATCATGTAAGACGTGACTTTCATGTGCGGCTAAAGAATGCTGAATAGCACGAAGAACGTAGAGTGCAAAAAAGACATCTTGTTCCTGAGTTGCTCCACTGAAGGCAATTAAGATCTCGCCGTCGTTTATGGATTGATATTCCTTATCAGCATTGATAAGGAATTCGTATGGTATACGAATTCCGCCGTACATAGAGGCGATTTCGCATTCATCGCGTAGCCATTCTCGTTGTTCCTTGGTGAAGAGATTGGGGGACTCAACTGTGCAAATTTCATCGGCGTTTTCTGAGTCATCTAAATTCAGTTTTTCCAGCATATATAACACGTCGGCAGTACCATCGGCGCCAGTATATGGCATTTCTGGAAAGTTCTCTAAAGTAGACATTTTAGCTTTGGCATAGCTGCCGCCTTCGCCTTCTGATAGATGTAGATGGACTAAGGTCTCTTCACCGGATTTCAGTTTGACAATGAGCTGCCAGCCTTTGGGTAGAGCTAGGTCATATTCGCTTGAAATAATGCGGGCAGCACGCTGAATGGCAGCTGCAAGTACTGGATTGTTTTGTGTTGAATTCTGCAAAATTTTCATATTTTGCACCTCCTTTATGATCTCCTGCGGGGAAGTTCACCGCGGGGTAAGGGCTTACTAGTGAAGTGAATAAACTCTTATCCCGTGGTGAGTGAAATCAGTAACACGTTAAAAAACTTAGGCTGGAGCCTATTGTTACATAATATCATAGATTGTATGTTAAGTCAATTATATGTTGTTGGCAAAAATGATATTTTGTGATTAGATAGTATAAAGATTTATAGAATGATTAGAGGAGGAAAATGGCGAGCATTTTTACGAAGATCGTGCAAGGTGAAATTCCCTGCTACAAGGTGTATGAAGATGAAAAAACTCTGGCGTTTTTGGATATTGCGCCAGAGGCGGAAGGGCATACGTTGGTGATCCCGAAGCTTGAGGTGGACAAAGTCTACGACTTGCCTGATGAAGATTATCAGGCAGTTATGGCAACAGTTAAGAAGCTGGCAAAACACTATGAGGAGGTTTTGGGTGAGCGCATGCAGATTAAGATTGTCGGGATTGATGTACCACATGCGCATGTACACGTTTTGCCGGTAAATGAGAATTGGGCGGGGGAAAGGTCGATTAAGCCGACGGAAGAGGAATTTCGGGCGTTGCAGGCAAGGTTGAAATTGGATTAGGTGCGGTAGTGGCCAGCATTTAATTCGCTTTCGATAGTTTTGGTTTCGGCTTCGTTGTAGTCGGGGTCGGTGATGTCGACGTGGTCGTCGAGGGTGCCAATGCGGGCTTCCTCGGCGATTTTGGCGGCTTCAGGATCGAAACGTGGATCGCTAAGTTTGTCGTAGATGCTGTGATCGTCGGAGTTGGCATTGTTGAGGCGAACGTATTCTTGATTTTGAATAGGTTCACGATCTTGGTTGCTATTGTTGTCTGGCATGTTGATTCCTTGTTTGTTTTTGATGAAAGAAGTGTCATGAAATCTGACACGTGTAATTACACTCGTATTATCAGTCTAGCACAGCATAAGCGTTTTGTCAAGAGGATATGTGCGATTAAAAGGCGAAAGTTGGCCAGATGAGCAAGGTTTGACAAAGAAGGGGTGATAAAAGTATTGACTTTTATGATGGAGTGTGCTATAATAGGGTGGTGCTTTGATATGCAGAAAGGGGGTGATTGAACTGGATATTGGGGTAGAACAGGGTCTTGCGGGTTCAACGATTCGCTTGTATAAGTTTGCAGGCAAGGAGAGACCGCAGGGTGATGTCGGCGATCGGATTGAATTAAATTTGATTGATAAATCTAATTGTCGGGAAAATTTTTCCGCCACTGTAACCTACAAAGAGGAGCTCGAAAGTGGAAGTTTCTTGATTTGTGAGGTTGAAGGTGGTGATACGCCGCAAAAGGATAAAGCAGAGGTCTCCATCTATGAAGATGTACCTGAACTTTCTGGTGTAAGGATTTATAAAGACAACACTATAAAGTTAGGTTAAGACTCTGCAAAGTTAAGACCTCGGCTAGGCCGGGGTCATTTTCAATATGATGAGGGAGGGCGATAATCGATGGCGTGTTTGAGATTGACGTAGGTATCAGGAGAAGGGTCGGATGCGGGGGCGAAACGGACTCCGCGGCTTTCGAGAAGGTCAATAGCGCGGTTGGGATTGTAGTTTCGTGGAACGTTGAGGAAAATTTTGCCAGCTTGATAATCGGTGTGCATTTGTTTCATTTCGCGCATGAGCTCGCGGGAGAGGTTGCCAGGTTCTTGGCTAAGATCGACGAAGGCACTGAGGGCGATAGCGCCGAATTTTTGGGCGCGAGTGCGATTAGTTTGATATTTTTCATGGCGTTCGGTGAAGAATTGAGGGTCGAGCTCACCAGCACCACGTCCAGCGGTGATATTGCGGTTGTACCAGATAGGAACACTGAGCATTTGATGCTCACCATTGTGAGATTTCTGGCCGCCATGCCAGAAATAAGAGCCATTTATACTGGCGGCTTCGGGGAAAGCGCGTTGGAGAAGGTGTTTGGCGATTTTGAGGGTAGCGCCAGAATCTTGCACCTCGTCGATGATCATGATATTTTTACCGTCGAGGCTGGAGGGAGTACGCATGACCTGGTCGGCATCTTCGTTGGGGATACCGTTAGGCAGATAGAGGGCGCGAATGCGGGCGATATCTTGATCGGAAATATTTTCGGGGTGAAAATCGGCAAAGGTGGGACGATATTTTTGACCGTCAGGCGCAGTCGTATAGCCTCCAGCATCAATGATGGTGCCGCTGCGTCGTAGCCAAGGTTGGCGGTCGATGTTGAGGTAAGAGTGGGCGGGACGTTTGGTGGTAGAAAAATCATCCCAGAAGATATTAACAAGCCAGCTGACAGGGCGGGCAGATTTGTCGAGGTAGATGACGTGATCAGGGGTGGGGAGGCCGTCGGCGCTTTCGGTGGATGTGCCGTCGAGATTGGCGATGAGGCTGGCAGTTTCGGTGACGAAACGGCTGAGAGTTTTATCAATATTCCAGCGGTGGCTGGTATTGTTACCCCAGTGTTCGTCGAGAGACGTTTGATGATTGAAAATAGGGTAATCTTCTGGATTGACCCGAAAACGGTCGGCAGGTGAAATTTCAGTGTCGTGTTGTTCGGGAGAATGGTGTGATAGTTTTTCGGACATAAATGTTTGTGTTTGATTTAATTACTTCCATACTAGCATGGATTGTGAAATTTGTCAATAGGGGTAATGGCTGTAGGTGTGATATAATATAAGGTATGAAGTTCACGAAGAGTTACGAACCGGGAGAGTTCGAGCCGCAGATCTATGCGGAATGGGAGAAAACAGGAGTGTTTCAGCCGCGGAAGATTGTGGCCGAATCGTATGAGGAGGAGACGCAAGATTGCTATGCTTTAGTGATGCCGCCACCGAATGCGAATGGCAACTTGCATATTGGTCACGGTTTGACGATTGCGATTGAAGATTCCCTGGCGCGGTATTATCGACTTCGTGGAAAATCGACTTGGTATATTCCAGGGGCGGATCATGCAGGGTTTGAGACTTGGGTGGTATATGAGCGAGCGTTAGAAAAACAGGGTCATACACGGTTTGAATATTCGCGAGATGAGTTGTATGCGCGAGTTTGGCAGTTTGTAGAAGAGCAACGTGGAAATATGGAGCTACAGGTGCGGGCGTTGGGTGCGAGCTGCGCGTGGGAGGATTTGACTTTCACGTTGGATGAAAATGTGGTGTCACGAGTATATCAGACATTTGAGCGGATGTGGAATGATGGGATGATCTATCGAGGCGAGAAGCTAGTGAATTTTTGTCCGAAGCATCAGACGGCGTTCGCGGATATTGAGGTGGAACATAGTGATGAAGATGGGAAACTTTGGGACATTGCATACGAAGTTGTGTCGAAACCAGAGGATATGGTAGATGATACGAGTGATTTTGAAAAACGTGAAATTATCGTAAGCACGACACGACCAGAGACGATTTTTGGTGATGTGGCCGTGGCGGTAAATCCTGACGATGAACGCTATAAGGATATTATTGGTGGAGTAGTAAGATTGCCACTGACAGGGAGAGAGATTCCGATTGTTGCGGATGAGCATGCGGATCCAGAATATGGAACTGGAGCGGTGAAGATTACGCCAGCACATGATTTTGATGATTTTGAGGTGGGAGAGCGACATGGGCTAGAGCGAGTGAAGGTGATTGGTGAAGATGGCAAGATGTTGGAAATGGCTGGGCCAGAGTATGTGGGGCTGACGACGGAAGAAGCACGTAAGAAGGTGCTACATGAACTGAAAGCCGAGGGGCTGCTACGAGGGGAGAAGAAAATTCGACATGCTGTGGCGCATTGTTATAAGTGTGGAGCGGTGATTGAGCCGATGTTGAAGGCGCAGTGGTTTATTGATGTGAAGCGTTTGGCGGCGGGGGCGATCCAGCGGCTGGAAAGAGGCGAGATAAAGTTTTATCCTGCAAATAAAAAGAAGGTATTGATTGATTATTTGCGAAATTTGAAAGATTGGAATATTTCACGACAGATTCCGTGGGGGATTGCGATACCGATGTTCCGACAGACGGAGACGTCGAATGCGCCAGAGTGGATTTTTGACCAGCGGACTAATTTGACGAAGATTGAGGTTGGTGGGGTGAAGTATTATCGAGATGAAGATACGTTTGATACGTGGTTTTCGAGTTCGCACTGGCCGATTGTGTGTACGAATTGGCTGGCTGGTAAAGAAAATCCATATTATCCGTTGAACGTAATGGAGACGGCAGGTGATATTTTGTTTGCGTGGGTAGCGCGGATGATTATGATGGGGGTGTATGTGACGGGTGAAGTGCCATTTAGGGAAGTGTACTTACATGGTTTGGTACTGGACGCGTACGGGAAGAAGATGTCGAAGTCTAAAGGTAATGTAATTAATCCGATGGAGCTTGTGACAAAATATGGGTCAGATGCGTTCAGGTTGGGAATTCTAAGAGGCAGAAGCGCAGGGATGAACCAAGCGTTTAGCGAGAACTCGGTGGTTGCGGGACGAAATTTATGTAATAAATTGTGGAATTTGGCAAGGTTTATTCAGGGGATGGTGGATGAAAGTCAAGGCAATAGTGCGGTAGCGGTGGAAATTGCACAGGCAGAAGGAAATGCGGAGATTGTAAACGAGAATGCAGTGAGGACAGGGGGAGCAATGCCGTATTCGACAGATAATATGGGGGAGGATTGGATCTGTCGTGAGCTGACAAGGTGTAAGGAAGAGATCGAAGACGATATGATGGCTTATCGCTTCTCGGAGGCGGTAGAGACGTTGTATAGTGTGATCTGGGATAAATATGCCGATTGGTTTATAGAGAGCCAAAAAATGTACAAGAATGTACCTTTGCTAAAGGCGACACTGGAGATGATTTTGACAATGTTGCATCCTTTTGCGCCGTTTGTGACGGAAGCGATTTGGCAGAGTTTGAGTTGGACAAACGGTATGTTAGTGGTGCAAAAATGGCCGCCACGGCTTGTATGGGACGAAATTAGCGCAGAGAATTTTGAAAGGCTCATGGTTGTCGTGTCGGAGATTAGAAGGGTCTCAAATGAGCTGCTAGGGGCCTCTGGTGGCAAAAAGTGGACGGCACTATACGGCGATGACGCATTGGTAGATGATAATCAGGTTTTAGTGGCAAAATTGGCAAATCTTGAATCGATGGTGAGTTGTGAAGGTCAGCCGCGCGGATTGAGATTAGCGTTGGCAAATCATGAAATCTATCTTGATGTTTCGGCTGAGGTGGTAAAAGCATATAGAGACAGGTTGGAAGAAAGAATTTTGAAGGTTGGAAGAGAGTTGGATGCGCTGAATGCGAGAATGATGAACCCGAATTACGTTGATAAAGCACCGGTGGAGCTGGTGAAGCAGACGCGCGATGGTATTAGTGAGAAGGAAAAGCTCATTGAGAGGTTGAGGGGAGAGTTGAAAGTGATTGAGTAACCAATACTCAGCTTTGTAGCATCTAAGACAGAGTAATTATAAGTGACTCGCTAGGTAGCGCTAAGTGAGTCACTTTGATGTTGGAAGCCCAGTATAGTGTATAGCATCAATGTCTAGGGTTGTTGTTCGACTTGTGGTGGAACTTTTGTCATCTAAAGA
>CAOQYN010000025.1 GCA_948514425.1 uncultured Candidatus Saccharibacteria bacterium | reverse complement strand
TCTCCTTGGTTTATTGGTTCATTATAACATAACATAACATGTGTTATGCTGAAGGTGTGGATATGTATCCACGGGAATTGTAGGGCAGTAATTGAGGCTAGGTTCCTCGTGCAGCACGGGGAGCCTGAGGTATTTAGTTCTTTGGACATTTACCAAGAGTGACGTTGATGCTGCGTTCTTTGCCGTCGCGAATAACGGTCAGTTGTACAGTATCGCCAGGTGCATATTCGCCGATTAGCGTTGAAACTGAGCCAGCGCTACCGACTTTGATGCCGTTAATTTTAGTGATGATGTCTTTTTCTTTAAGACCGGCTTTGGCGGCAGGGCCGTCCTTAACGATGGCAGAATATTGTGATTGGCTATAAATGTAGGCGCCCGAAGAGACTGGCAAGTCATAGGCTTTCGCTACATCGGGGGTAATATTGACGTAATAAACTCCAATATATGAACGATCTGTAGAATTATTGGAAGTGATGTTTTTTAACATACCTTTGACGCTAGAAATGGGGATGGCGAAGCCGATTCCGTCGGCGTTGGCACTGGTTGCGGTGTTAATACCGATGACTTCGCCAGCGGCATTGACGAGCGGTCCACCCGAATTGCCAGAGTTGATAGCAGCGTCGGTTTGGATCATATCGCTGAGACTTTCGCTAGATGAATAATCGCTGCCGGTCGCAGTAATCGATCGGCCAGTACCAGAGATAATACCAGAAGTGATGGTGTTTTGGAATTGACCGAGTGCATTGCCGATAGCTATAACTTGTTGACCAGCGATGATGGTTTTTGAATCACCAAGTTTAACAGTAGGGAGATTGGAGGCGTCGTTGATTTTGAGAAACGCGACGTCGTTGAGAGGATCGGTAGTGACGGTGGTGACATTGTCATAGGTAGTACCATCATCAAGAACAATTTGAATCTTATTGGCGCCGTCGATAACGTGTTTGTTGGTGAGTATATAGCCATCTTTAGTGACTATCATGCCAGTACCAGCAGCGGTTGAAGTTGAAGTCTGACCAAAGAAGCCTGTAGTATTAACTTCAGTAACAATTGACACGACGCCAGGAGTAACTTTGCTGGCAACATCCGCGATTGATCCTTCTGTAAAGTTAGCGCTATTACCATCATTATCGTAATTAAAAGTGATTGGTGTGTCGCCTCGCACGATATCCCAAATGATGTAGCTGAGGCTGGCGGCGGATGTGAGTAACGATACACAGAGCAAGGCGATTACGGTAGTGCGAAAACGCGGAGTGACGCTCACGCTAGCCTTTGATATATGTGATTCTTTAATTTTGTCGGACTTGTTAGCTTTTTGAGAGGTTTTGGTGGATTTTCTACGGGCTTTTTTGATGGGTTTTTCTGATTTTGAAGGTTGTTCGGTGGTTTCTGGCTCGGACGAGGCTGGTTTTGAATTAGTCTCGCTAAAATCTTGACTACTAGACTCAGTAGCTGTGGCAGAGTCTTCGGATGTAGTATCGTGGTCTATTTGGTCTAGGTTTTCGGATTTTGTCATGTGTCTCCTTTAATGAATATTGAATCTAGGTTGGCTAAATCCAACCACTAGTACGATAATAACGAGTAAACTAAAAATGACTGGCAAGGCGACTTGGGAAAATTTGAGTTTGCCACGGGTTTTGGTGCTGATGTCGCAAATTTGAAAGTAAGCGTAGGCGAGGACGGAAAGAATAATACCAAGTTGGGAGACACAGATGCCGGTCGTACCAAGAGTATAAAGGATTAGCCAGGCGTGTGAAATCCAAGCAATTTCGGCAAAAACTAGCCCGCAGGCCATCGAAATAAATCCGGGGTCGTCTTCGCTATTTTGGACAAGAAAGTGGTTGGAAGCGGCATAACCGATGATAAAACAAGCGACGACGAGAACTGAGGAGTCGGTGATGGCGGCAAAAATTGTGGCAGTGGTGGCGCCGAGTAAGATGGCGAAAATAGCTTGGATGATAGTAAAAATTTCGGAAGAGCGCGGTTTGATAAAAATAAGCCAAATAGCATAGCCGACAATAAGAGCTATGTGGACTGGCAAGACCGTGGTTCCTGCTGCGTAAGCAAGAAGGACGAAACTGGTACCAACGATAAAATCGACGAGACTGGAGCGGAGATTGAGTAACCAATAGCGGTGATTGACTGCGAAGATACGCCATTTAGAGATAACAACTAAGATGAGACCGATAATGCAATTCCCTGTCGCTAGTGTAGAGCTAATCGAGGCTATTGCCAAAAGCAAATTCAGTATGACATGCATGACGGAGCTAAGTGCATTGCGGCTTTTGCGTATAAAAATGTAATCAGCCATGAGGCTATTATAGCAAAGTTTTGGGAGTGCGAAAATATTTATAAAATTTAAGCATAGGATTTTTCAGCAACGAGGAAGTTTGTGCTATAATGAAAGAATGGATTCAAAGCCGAGATTTTTTCAGAAACATCCTTTGATGAAGGATGTGCTGAGCTTGGTCACTTTCGTGATATGTGTTGTGATTGGAACACTGGTTTTGAATGCATTTATTTTTCGATCATACAACGTGGTGGGGTCGAGTATGGAAAATACTTTGCAGAATGACGATCGTGTGATTGTGAATCGTGTACCAGTGACATGGGCGCACTTTTTAGGCAAGGAATATGTGCCAAAGCGAGGACAGATTATCGTGTTTGCTAATGGTGATGCGAGTGGACCGTTGACTTGTGGTGCGCCGGCTGGAAAAGTAGACCAATATATTATTAAAAGGGTAATTGCTTTTCCTGGAGAACGAGTAACAGTAAAAGATGGTGTACTGACAGTTTATAATGACGAGCATCCAGATGGCTATTCGCCAGATGAGGATACGAGAGTAGATGAAAATAACGGCCCGAAGGAGTATTCGTCGGGTGAGGTTGACGTGGTAGTACCAGCGGGTGAGATTTTCGTTGCCGGCGATAATCGTGAGGGCTCGCATTCTTTCGATTCACGCTCGGGTTTGGGTACAATACCATATTGTCGAATTATTGGTCCAGCGGTGTTGCGGATTTATCCTTTTAGTGGAATAAGAGTGTTTTAGATAGTTTTTTACTGGAAAGAAGGTGTTGGGAGCTGTTTTTGTTGACTTTATTGGTGATGTGTGGTATAATGGTAGGATAGCCATGTAAAATTGTATCCAACATGTGATTAGAAAAAGATGGTGCGGGATGATCGACCGCTACGTTATTTAGCTGCACGTTCGGCGCGTTCTTTGATGCTGTCGAAAGAGTTGGTCTGGAGATATTGTCTCGTAGATGATCTTATATCACTGCTTGACGATGAAATTCAATTTCATGAGCATTCTCTTGCGTATAGCGGTTTCGAGCAAAGACTTTTAGCTATGGCAGAGAAGATACGGAAAATGCGCGAGGAGTATGGGTCGGATTTTGATGACCATACGAGTAGCGAGTTAAACGCTCTGGATTCTGAACTTACTCGTTCATTACAAGGAGTGACAAGAATAAAAGAGATTGCTGAAGCGGCATGTGCAGATATTCGAGAACTGAGGAGAAGGTTACTGAAAGATTTTTGTGGCGGTTCGGCAGAGTTAGTCAAAGAGTTGGAAGAAGATTTTTCTTGTACAACGGATAGTGCTATTGCTCAGGCTGTTGCCTTGCGCTCAATGGTTATTCTGGATTGCAGCCGAAACAATACTGATGATGTGCGAGAGCAATCCGGTATATTGAGGCGTTATCGTGAGGCTATATTATTAGAGTCTTCTGATGAAAGCGCTGATATTGCGGAGACGTTGGTTTCTATCTTGAGGTCATTCAAAAGTGATTAAATTCCTATCAGGAAAGCCCAGAGGTAGTTTTACTCTGGGCTTTTTGCTATAATATAAGAATAATGCAAAATTTTTGGAATGAACTTGAGAAGTGTTTTACGGTCTTGGCACCAATGGAAGGTGTGACGGACGTGATATTTCGGCAAGTGATCGCGCGAGCGGGTCGCCCGGATGTGTTTTTTACGGAATTTACAAATGTTTCGAGTTATGCTTCAGAAAAGGGGAGAGCAAACGCGCTAGAGCGATTAAAAGTTGCGCCAACGGATGCGCCGATTGTTGCGCAGATTTGGGGTAAGAATCCAGAACATTTTGCGGAGTTGGCGGGAGCATTGCAAGGTTTAGGCTTTGCGGGTTTGGATATTAATATGGGGTGTCCAGATCGACACGTTAACTCGGCTGGTGGTGGAGCGGCGATGATTCGGACGCCGGAACTAGCATTAGAATGTGTTAGACGGGCGCGGGCGGCGACTGAGTTGCCAGTGTCGGTGAAGACGCGTCTTGGTTATAGCTATGTGGATGAGTTTCGGGAATGGTTACCAATTTTGCTTAAAGAAGAGCCAGCAGCACTGACGGTTCACCTGAGAACGCGGAAAGAAATGTCGAAGGTACCGGCGCATTTTGAGTTGATACCAGAAATTATTGGTCTGGTAAAGGCATTTTCGCCGAAAACCAAATTGATTATTAACGGTGACATTAAGGATTTAGCGCAGGTGAAAGATTTGGCACAAAAATATCCACAAGTTGATGGGTATATGATTGGTCGAGGTGTGTTTGAAAATCCCTATTGTTTTACAGATCATGTCGGAACGCGTTCAGAGTTGCTGGACTTGTTAGAATATCATTTGGATTTGTTCGATGCGGAAGACGCGAGATTGAGGTGCGAGCGAGCAGCTGCACTGAGTGAGGGTTTGGAGACGGTGACACGTGGGTTGCCGTTTGACCCGTTAAAACATTATTTCAAGATTTACATCCACGAATTCCCTGGCGCAGCAGAATTGAGAGCAAAGTTGATGGAATGTCGAAATACTCGTGAGGTACGAGAGGTTTTGACAGGGTGGGATGATAAATGAGTGAAAATTGGCTCCTGCGTGAGGAGCCAATTATGAAAGGACGAAAGAACTGAGGTAGCTAAATACGAAGTAGCTAGAGATATTTTGCCAGGGCTTTGGCGGCGGCCGAGCGAGTAGTTTCTTTGGACTCCATACTGACAAAAGCGATTTCGGGTTTGCCAGCGAGATGCTTAATGGCGTAGGCTAAGCCACAAGACGTTGGCGTGAGACGTGGGTTGTTGATCTGGCGCATCACAAATGATAAATGAGCGCGCTAACGAACGACCGCCAACTTCGGTCAGTGGTACAAAATCGCAGTATCCGGTCAAAATGTTTTCGATATAAGACGCAAGTTTTCCATTTTTAACGTTGCTAACGAGCCGGATGACTATCAGCAGAGTCTTGATTTGGGGTTTTGGGCTTGCCTGCACGATCGGATTGCGGCTGGTCATTGCGATAGCTAAACATAATAGGTGTACCGATGAATGGAAATTTCTCGCGGATTTTGCGTTCGAGAAAACGCTTGTAAGACCAGTGGAGCAGCCCAAGATCGCGACCGTGGACGACGAACCAAGGTGGGCAGATATCGGTTTGGACGATATATTTGAGCTTGGGACGAGTATTTTTGAGACCGGCTGGCGGATGCTCGATGATGGCCTCACTCAAGATTTTGTTGAGTTCGGAGGTTTTGATTTCGAGGTGGCGAGTGGTGTCGATTTCGGTAGCGAGTTCAAAAAGTTTGGTAACATTTTGCCCAGTTTCGCTGCTTGTGATTAAAACTGGTGCGTAGGGCAGAAAGTTGAAATCATATTCTAGTTTGTCGAGGATATCATCAATAGTGCGTTTGGGCTGACGTTCGTCCGCTGCCTCATCGGCTTGAGGATCGGACGTAGAAGTATTAAAGTCATCTTTAACGAGATCGGCTTTAGTAATGACGACGATGATTCCCTTGCCTGCTTTAATAATTTGCCCAGCAAGAGATTGGTCGAGTTTGGAGTGCGGCTCGGTAGCATCGACGAGGAGGGCGCAGATGTCGGCTTCTTCAATCGCGGCAAGGGTACGGAGAGCAGAGAATTTTTCGATGCCAACTTCACGTTTGCCAGGTTTGCGCAGGCCGGCAGTATCAAGGATTTCAATGGTGCGACCGTGATATTTGATTTCGACACGGTTGACATCGCGGGTAGTTCCTTGACGGGAGCTGACGAGGGCTTGCTGTTTTTGGCCAAGGGTATTGAAAAGGCTAGATTTGCCGACGTTAGGGCGACCGATGAGAGCGAGTTTGAGGGTGTCATCGGCATGATTGGTGTTTGTGGGGGTTTTTAGATTAGCGAAGATGGCTGTTTTGAGATCTTTGAAACCTTGTCCGGTAGTAGCGGAAAGGCGAAAAGTTTGTTCAGGCTTGATACCAAGACGAAAGAACTCCTCCTCGGGCAGTGACTCGCCAAGGTCGGACTTATTGAGGAGTAAGAAGACTGGCTTACGGGATTTAAGGGCGTTTTTGGCGATTTGTTTGTCCTTGTCGTCGGGGTATTTTGAGGAATCGAGCGTGAGTAGAATGAGATCGGCGGATTCGATGGCATCAGCAATCTGGTCTTGAATACCGGCTTCGAAGTCGTCATTAGGGTCTTTGAGTCCAGCTGTATCAATCAACAAGAAACGGTTGTCGATACGAGCCATGACGTTATCGCGGGTAGTACCTTCTTCGCGCGCTACAATGGCAATATTGCGGTGAGCAAAGCGGTTTAAAATGCTGGATTTTCCGGCATTTGTTTGGCCAATGAGGGCGACGATGGGCATTTGTTTCATAATCTAAATTATAGCATTTTTTCGTAAAAATAACTATCCTATCTTTCTATTATAGCACAGATACGCCTAAAAGTCAATATTTTTGTGAGATTTTGCGGATTTATAGGGGTATGATGGATGACTTAATTGATGAGATGTGATATAATTATGTCATGGTAAAACGAGCGGAGAAGACAGATGTGGCCGCGCCGGAAGAACAAAAAAAGAAGGCCGGTCTTGGTCGTGTTTTTGGTCGATGGTGGCGCTACGTATTGGTAGTGTTTTTTGCGATGCTACTGAGCGTTGGGGTGTGGTCGAGACCGGATCAGGTGATGTTGGGTGATGACTATGCTTTTCATGTTTCGCGGTTAGAGAGTACGACTCATGCATTGACAAACGGGCAGACTTTGCCTCAGGTTGACCCTGAAGCTTTGGATAGTTTTGGTTACGCGTATAATTTGTTCTATGGTCCTATGCTGACTTATCTGGCGGCAGGATTGGAGTTTTTGATCGGATCATGGCCAATTGTGGTGAATCTGATTTTGGTGTTGTGTTTGGCTGGCGCGGGGATTACGATGTGCTATGCGATGACGCGAGTGACGAAAAATCGCATGCTGGCACTCTTGATCGCTGTGATTTATATGGCATCGCCGTATTTACTGAATAATATTTATTCAAGAATGGCGTTGGGGGAGGTAGCGGCAGCGGTGGCGGCGCCAATTTTACTGCTAGGCTTGTATCAACTGACGGCGCGTGAAAAGCATGCTTCACGAAGTCTGGCGGTGGCGGTAGCGCTTTTGATTTTGTCGCATAGTTTGTCGGCGATGCTGTTTGCTCTGATGGGTGGAGTTTATGTTTTATTAAACATTGATAAAGTGTTTAATGTACGTTCTATTTGGCGGATGATTTTGGCGGTTGTTGTGGCGCTTGGATTGTCGGCCTTTTTTACGTTGCCACTGATCGAGGCGAGATTTGAGGGTGATTATGGAGTGTTCGATCAAGATTATGCTGAGGCATTTTTTGGTGCGAATCCGCAAAGTATGAACGACCATCGAGTGTGGCCACAGCAGTTGGTAGCGTTGGGAGCGACGGGCGAGGAATATGGGATTGCGCTTGGGGTGATGGCGATGATCGGGATTCTGGGATTTTGGTTTGTGTGGCGGACGATCGAGGATCGTACGGAGCGGCGGTTTGTTACGTCACTGTATATTATTGCAATATTAGCAATTTTTGCAATGTTGCCGATTGTAGACTGGAAGTATTTGCCGAGTGTATTTTGGAATATGCAATTCCCTTGGCGGCTGATGATGATCGTGATGACGACATTGAGCGTGGTGGCAGGCTATACGATGTTTGCTTTAGTACGTAGAGTTTCGGCAGAAAAACAGTTGGTGTTTGCGATTATGGTGGGTGTGTTGGCGGTTTATACGGTGGCACCAGTAGTTTTGCCGGATGAAACGCGGCATCTTGAGGATTTTGGTAAAGTCGAGGAAGATCTTGCGACAGTTGGGTTTCAGGCGGAATATGCTCCCGTAATGCTACTCTGTGATGCAAGTAGTGAAGCTGATCGAGAGCGTGGCTATGCTTGTAGTTTGGAAAGGATTCGGAAAGTTTTGGCGGAAAGAGGAACTAAAGTGGAAGTTGTATCCGGTCAAGCGCGGCTAAATAAGGCGGTGAAGGATGGATTGAGGGTAGAGTTTGAGGTGCGAAATACGGAGAAGCAGGGGGCTGTGGTAGAGTTGCCGCTGATTTGGTATCCGGGGTACCGAGCTTGGTTGGATGACGTAGAACTAGTGGTGGGGCGGTCGGAAGAGTATGGTTTAGTGACAGTGGAAATACCAGCTGGAATGCGTGGAAAGGTAAAGGTAGGATATGAGTTGACACGTCCGACGGAGGTGGGGATGTTGGTTTCAGCGGTGACGGCGGGGTTGGGTATAATTTGGGTAATGATCACGGCAGTATATGATTGGCGCAAACGACGTAAGCAGCGTGAGGTGGACACTTTGATTGATTCGGTGTGGGAAGCGATGGCGGAAAGTGAGAAGTTGCATGATGCTATGCCGGATGCGGTTGCTAAGGCAAAGCCAGTGCGTTCAGCGGCGACAGCGCGCAAAAAGAGTAGTACGAAAAAGACGAGTACGAAAGCGGCGAAGGCAGAAGTTGGCGAAATAATAGAAAAAAAGCCGGCTGCGAAGACGACTACGACACGTAAGACAACTAAAGCTAAAAGTACGAAAGTAAAAGCAAAAACAGAGACAGCGGAGGCGGAGAAAACTAAGCCGCTAGAAGATGAGGTAACGAAACCACGGGTCACAAAAGTTAAAGCGCGAACAAAAAAGGAGGTATAAAAAATGAAAAAACTAATTTCGATCGTAGTTCCCTGTTATAACGAAGAAGAAGTTCTGGGGAAGTTTTATGATGAGGTAGTGCGTGTAGCGCGAGAGATGGCAGAAGTGAATTTTGAATTTGTTTTTGTGGATGACGGGAGTAGTGATAGTACGTTAGCAAAGCTAGAAGGGTTGGCGGAGCAGGATGAACGAGTGCGTTTTGTGAGTTTTTCGCGGAATTTCGGGAAGGAAGGGGCGCTACTGGCGGGCTTGGAATATGCGAAAGGTGATTATGTTGCGACGATGGATGTGGATTTGCAGGATCCGCCGAGTCTATTGCCGGAGATGTATGCGACAATACAGGAAGGGTATGATTGTGTGGGCACGCGAAGGGTGAATCGTGATGGTGAACCGCCAATTCGAAGTTTTTTTGCACGGATTTTTTATAAGTTGATTAATAAAATGTCTAAAATTGAGATGGTGGATGGGGCGCGGGATTACCGATTGATGACGAGGCAGATGGTGGATGCGATTATTGCAATGCGAGAATACAATCGCTATTCTAAAGGTTTATTTAGCTTTGTGGGATTCAAGACGAAGTGGATTGAGTTTCGACATGTTGATCGGGCGGCGGGAGAGACGCATTGGTCATTTTGGAAGTTGTTTGTCTATGCGATTGAAGGTATATGTGCATTTTCTACAGTACCATTGGTGATTGCGGCGGTGTTAGGTTTGTTGTTTTGTTTTATAGCATTCGTGATGATTGTGGTGATTATTGTGAAAACTTTGGTGTTTGGTGACGCGGCGAGTGGTTGGCCGAGTTTGATTTGTGTGGTGTTGATGATGGGTGGATTGCAGCTTTTGGCACTTGGAGTGATCGGTCAGTATTTGGCAAAAACGTACCTCGAAACGAAGCGTCGACCGGTGTATATTGTGCGAATGACGGATGAGGATTTGAGGCGAAAAGACAAAAAGAGCTAAATACTATTGACTTTTTAAGATATGTGTGGTATAATGAGGAGATAGGGTGCTTTG
>CAOQYN010000024.1 GCA_948514425.1 uncultured Candidatus Saccharibacteria bacterium | reverse complement strand
AGAGGAATTTGAACAACTGTCAGAGGAAGAGCAAGACCAGTATGAACTGGGGTTTTTCCTTATGCTCAATGCAAAAAACAGCGACCAATCGTGTCATAAGGTCGACCTGCATAATGGGCCACTTATGGAAACGATTCTGCGTTCAGTAATTCCTAACGAGCCTAAAGCCGTAATTGACTTGTATCAAAAAGAATTGCAAAATGACGCGGTCAATTTCGCCTTCAGCTTGTATGGCGGCTTAATTCGCCAACTCATCAACAGCAGGAATGACGTCATATCTCATGCTGCAAACCCAGCCTATTCCTGCGAAAACATATAGGTATATCATATCCAGTGTAATAACAGCCTGATCACATCTCACCCAAGCGCCAGCCTCGTCTGGCGCTTTTCCATACACCTACCTCGATACATTAAACCGAAACTCAACTACATCCCCGTCTTGCATGACATAAGTTTTCCCCTCAGTCCGCAACTTACCCGCCGCTTTCACTGCTTGCTCACTACCCAACTCGCGCAAATCATTGTATTTCATCACTTCTGCCGCAATAAACCCACGCTCAAAATCTGTATGAATCGCTCCCGCCGCCTCCGGTGCTGTGGCACCCTGCTTAATCGTCCAAGCTCGAACTTCCTTTTTCCCAGCAGTCAGAAAACTCTGCAACCCCAACGTCTTATACGCCGCCTTAATCAACTCCGCCAAAGCATCTTCTTCCACGCCATATTCTCGCAAAAATTCCTTACGTTCTTCTGCGCTCATTCCCGACATTTCCGCTTCCAACTTTGCATTAACAAACACTGCCTGGCTCGGAGCCACACTCTTAGTAAGTTGCGCCTTCAAAGCATCGTCTTTTAGCTCATTTTCATCTACATTAAACATATAGATTACTGGCTTATCTGTCAAATAGGGAACAACTGACCCAGTGTCATCTTTGCCACCGCTCTTTTTGCGCTTTGCCTCCACTTTTTCGCGCGTTTCAAGATCCGCCAACTCTAACTCCGTCTGAATCACCTCAATATCATGCTGCGGATTCTTTGAACCTTCCGCCCGAATTACGTCCCCATCCTCGAACACCCGCACCACATGACAAATTACCTGACACTCCCGAATGTGCGCAAGAAATTTATTTCCCAAACCTTCACCCTTACTCGCCCCTTCAACTAATCCAGCAATATCCACAAACTCCACCGTCGCCGGTAATACCTTTTCCGTCTCATACATCTTCGCCAAAACCCCCAAACGTTCATCCGGCACCGGCACAATTCCCACATTCGGTTCAATCGTCGCAAACGGATAATTCGCAGCAAGCGCCCCAGCATTCGTCAAAGCATTAAACAAAGTCGATTTCCCGACGTTTGGCAACCCTACAATTCCAATCTTTAAATTCAAAACCAACCTCTTTTCTAGTTAACAAAACTCTCCTCTATTCTACCACATTTTCATTATCTGTTATAACGACTCTTAATAAAAATATCCCCAGCATATCACTGGAGATATTTATCCTTTAAACGGTTATCCAATTATACCAAAGATAGGCCTTTTTCGGTTAGTCTCTCTTTTACTTCCCCTACTACCATCTTTCTGACTCTGATATTTAGATTTTTACAAAGTTCAGCCTCCTGAAGACAACAAAGCTCAGCTACAGCCGATATCCCTATACGCTCAAGGGCGATATAAGTAAAAAATGATAAATCTAATTTATCAAGGTCAGAAATCTTATCGGATATAGCCTCAGCATCTTCAGACAAAACGATTGGCAACTGCTTCAACTGATATAAATCACCTCTTAACTCCACCTCACGCTGACACGATTCCTGAATTTCTCGAGATACTTTTACTATCTCTTCCAAAAACATCTCCGACTTAAAAATCCGTGGTAGCTGACCGCAACGATCAGGTTTACGCATTTTTCGGAGTGCATTCTGCTCAATTTGACGAATCCGCTCTCTCGTGACGTTGAACTCCTTTGCAATCGACTCGAGAGTTCTTGGTTTACCGTCATTATTCCCAAACCCAAAACGCATACCGAGCACCTTTTGCTCACGCTCAGTCAAGGTTCCAATTACCTGATAAATCTGATAAAAATCTTCCTCCGTAATATGAACATTGTCCATATTAGGGGCAGAATTATCATCCATCACGAATTTTCTAAGCTGAACACGATTATCGTTCGCTACGGATAACCAGAATCCACCGTCAAAAATAGCACAATAAAGCCTAGTCACTGTTATAATTTCTTGTTTCTCCATATAATTTCCCTCCATTTTCTGAAATACTTCTCAACTATAGCAAACACGAATTATTAGAATTTCCGTTTCAAGGATTTTAAAGTACTCCCCTATCCTTCTATATTAGCATATTTTATCAAAAGAGTCAATACTTTTACACTAAGAATAGTAAGTTCACAAGCAAAAGTAGTATTTTTAAACAAAACAAGCATCCATAATCACTTCTAAGATGATATAAGACCTTTACCGAAGGCTCATTCTGCCTTTCACTCTACTTCCAGAAATACCCACATTTATTACAATCAGGCTTCGGCATCTTAAATTTTACTTGAAAGGGAATATATGTAGTAATATATTAGGTTAAAATTTCAACATTCCAATCTTCAAATTCATACTATATATTATACTACATTTATATGCTAAAATAGAGATATGATCGGTATTGCCATTATTTTAGTTTTAGCAATTTACCTTACCTTTTTGAACCCAATTTTTCGTACTAAGAAGGCTGAAGAACCTCGCAGCGCTCGTTATGATATGCAAATGAAAAAACTCTGGAATGCCGCCCAAACTTCTATGCGCGACCAAAAGCCCCTTCGTGCCGAAAAAGCGCTGCTCACCATCCTCAAATTCGATGAAAAAAACGCCGCCGCCTACAACCGTCTCGGTATCCTTTACGCTAAAGAGCAAAAATTCGACGAAGCTATCGAATGCTTCGAAATCGCTCAGTCGCTCGATAGCAATCCATCTTGTTTACATAATGTTGGGCTAATCTACCTCGAGACTGGCGCCTACGAAAAAGCGGCCATGGCCTTCGAGCAAGCCATCGAACTCGAAAACACCGTCCCAGCTCGCTACATCGCCCTCGCCAAAGCTCGCGAGCGACTTGGCCAGACCAAGGCTGCCGTTGACGCGCTCGAAAATGCTTTCGCTCTTGATCAAAATACCAACACCCTACGTCAAATTCTCGCCATTCACGAAATGACTGGCGACACTGCCGCTCTCGCCGATCTTACTGCGCGCATCGAAGCACAAATTGCTAAAGAATCCGCCAGCAAACCTCGCCAAACACGTCGCACAGCTACGCGTAAGAACACTGCCAAAACCCCTCGCAAATCAACCACTAGCCGCAAAACTACCGCCCGCAAGTCTAGCACCACAGTTCGTCGCAAACAAATCTAATGTCATCGTCCTAGATATCCTAAAACGCGACCTAAACAAAAAACAGCCCATCTGGGCATAAAATTTGGAGCCGTGTGTCGGCTCTGCCCCGACGACCTGCCGCTTACAAGGCGGCTGCTCTACTAACTGAGCTAACACGGCAACTATTTTCAGTATATCAAATCTTGCCAAAAATCGCAAGGTTTGATACAATAAAATCAGCCTTTATGGCCACATGGGGCTCTTTTATAGAGCTCCACCAAGCTGGAATAGTCTAGTGGCAATGACAAGAGACTGTAAATCTCTCGGCTTCGGCCTTCGTAGGTTCGAGTCCTACTTCCAGCACCAAGAAAGACACCCTTTGATTTTTACCATAGAATCGAAGGGCTTTCTTAGTTTGTACCTCAGTTTATTCCCGTCAAGTTCGAGGTTCTGAAATTTTTCCAGTAGCTCTAAGCTCAAATATATTTCCTTCTTTTTTATTCTTTCCTCCATCAAACACTACCTAGGTAGAGGCAGCGGAGGGGGAAACCATCCCAACGATCGTTGCTGCGTGACGGATTGACGTTGTCAGATGCTATGTCTAAGCTATAAGCAGAAGAGGTAGATTGAACAACACGTGATCGATTAAAGCTCCACTGACCGACAACACTAGTCGCACCGCCATTGACACTAATCCACCCACTACAGACAAAAGCGCCTCCAACATCATCTCCCTACCCTTAGCTTTTGTCCGTAGTGGGTATGTCAATCTTAATGCCGGTATGGCTTACGGCGTCAGCCGTTATCTCTATGGCTGGTCGCGTGCAGCTGAATCGCTCGCTGGTGCTTACTCCTTGGGCGTGAATCCGACTGAGGTCTACCCGTCGGCCAACAACTACCGTTGGAACGGTTTCCCCCTCCGCTACCTCTACTAAATAATCCCATCTATCTTTTTCGCAACCCTTATGCTAAAATATCCTTAATATCATGAAATCCCAAACCACAAAAACCAAATCTACCCACAAAACACAAACCAAAATCCTCAATTATATTCTCTTCTTTTTCGTCTGTGCTTTTCTTGGCTGGATTTGGGAAATCCTGCTTACATTTTTCCAAACTGGTAACCTCGTCAACCGCGGCGTTCTCCACGGTCCATGGCTACCTATTTACGGTTTTGGTGGCGTAAGCATCCTTATACTTATTGGTCATCTTCGAAAATATCCACCCCTAGTCTTTCTCGCCTCCGCCATACTATGCGGTCTCATGGAATACATCACCGGTTGGTATCTCGAAACCTTCAAACACTTAAAATGGTGGGACTACGGCGACATCCCCTTTAACCTCCATGGCCGTATCTGTCTAATGAGCGTACTCTGCTTCGGACTTTGCGGATTATTTGTTATCTATGTTATTTATCCAAGCTTCCATGACGTCCTCGCCAAACTCAAACCTCATCCTAAACAAATCATCTGTTGCATCTTAGTCGCCTTGTTCATCGCTGATTTTATTTATTCAATCGACCATCCGAATACTGGACAGGGAATCACAAGCGAAATCGGCAACGCCGTCAATCAAGATACCAATTTATAATTTCACAGTTTACAGCGCAAAGTTTTCGTGATAAAATAAGACGTATTATGGCAAAGAAGAATAATACTAAACGCAAGCTGGTCGGCTTAGTGTCCGAGGAATCCGGTATTCGCCAGTATTATACCAAAAAGAATACTATGAATACCCCAGATAAGTTGACGTTACGCAAATATGACCCAGTTTTGCGTAAACATGTTGTCTTCACCGAGACTAAGAAAAACCTCGGTCGCAACGAAGTCAAAGAGAAAAAGCGCTAAAGCCACACCTCATACGAAGTGCTGTTACCACTGTAACAGCACTTTTATCGTGCGCCATCAGCAACACTATTCAATCACCAACTTCTTAATAATCTTACGCACCGCATGCGTCTTGCGCTTTCGTACTACTGGGATTTCTTCAGCTATTTCATTCTCCAACTCGCCCACCACTTCTGCGGTATCATCTTCCAAATCTTCTTTCACCACTTGCGCCTGACCGCCCAACCTCCGCACTGGAATATCTAACCCCTCCTCATCCTCAGTTTTTACATGCACCGCCCCGCTTACCGTTCCTGGCTGTCTGTCAAAATTCACCCTTATAGCGCCATCATAATCCACTGTCGCATCGGTTTTCCGCTCAACCTCACCACGGTCTCGCTTCTTTGTATACGCCCGCGAAATCTCCACGGCTTGCGATTTTTTTATCTCTTCCGTTCGTCGTTTCAAATCTTCTACAATTTCTGTTATCTTCGCCATCACACTCGAATCTGTCCCCTTGTGATAATCCACCAGCATCAACCGTCTCAAATCATTCGCTAACTTCTGGTCTTCGCTTGCCAAAATTTGCCGCCTTGCGCCGTACACTAGCTTACTCACCTCGACTTGATCTCTACGGTTCAACCATTCTGGCAATTTATTTTCGACTTCCGACTTCAACACTACCCCCATCATCGCGCCACTCGTACCTCCCCCCTCGGCATCCCCTCGCCAACTCACTGTATTCTTGATTGATAACTCCGCCGTTGGCGTCTCCACGACACATGCTTCCGCCGCTGTCGCGAATTTATTACTTTCTTCATTCAGCCAAGTAGTAAATAATTCATCAAAGAACCTCGTTACACCCTGCTGTCGGCGTTGCGCAAACATTTGCGTATCAAAACACAAATTCACCAAACTTCCGCGCAAAAAGTCCAAATCTAATAGCTTGCGGAACTTCTCTAATGACAAAACCAACTTTTTTTCGCCATCCTCACCTTTTTTCTCTACCAACAGCGACTCGTCACCCCGCTCAATCAGATCCGACAAGTGCCAATTACGCACCAGCAAACGCAAATATTTACATCCCGCCGCCTCATAAACATGATTCGGGCTTCGCCAGTCCAAGGCCCGCGCCGAACCACCCACCAACATGCCTGCAAACCCAAACTCTTCTGCCCATTTCCCAATCGCATCATTATAAATCAACTCTGGCAAAGCAAAAATCCGTCCTTTCACACCAAAAAGACGCTCCAGCTGCGACTGATATTTTTCCACTTGCTCCAACAGCTCATCCTGCGCATAGAAAAACGCCAGAGAATGATAATACGGCACCGAAACTAACTCTACTTGGCCTGTTTTTACGAGTTTTTTCAACCGTTCGATCAACTCAGGCTCATACTGCTCCGCCTGCTCCAACCACGCTCCAGAAATAATCAAAGAAAAATGCAACGCCTTAAACTTCTGCACATTCCGCTCAATCAACGCTAAAAATGGCTGATAAACCTCATGGTTTGTTCGTCGAAAACTCTCTGCACTGTTAAAATATGCCAAAGCATGACCGCCCTTCTCAACACCAACATCGGTCTCATCAGATTTAAGCATTTGCAACTCATATGGCACATGCAACTGGAAACACAGATGAATTACGCGCATTTTACCTCACTCTCAAGCATTACTATTATCATTTTAGCATATTTTCACCAAATCTTACCAAAAAACTCACCAATAGCATTGACTTTTCCAAATAAGTGTGCTATAATAGAAAGATAGGGTATTTATTTCAACCGATTCTTATGTTACAATTGTACCAATAGGGGCGTAGTACAACGGTTAGTATAGCGGTCTCCAAAACCGTAGATCATGGTTCGATTCCGTGCGCCCCTGCCAAGCCGAATATAAATCACTAAATTGTTCGTTTGACCCCTGTTGAACGGACAATTTTTCTGTTAAAGCCCTGAGGGGGAAAATTTCTCCGTCTTGGTCGACAGTTTCATCTAATTCTTTAAGCCATTTATACGGTTCTACCTCTATCTTTTTGACTGTTAATGCCCTAGCAATGAAAAGCAGGGACAGTTGTTTTATGTTGATGCGTTGGCTTATGTCGTGCGCAATATGGAACGAAAGCAGGTGGAATGTGGGGTTGTGAGATTCTAAAAGCGGCACAGTATTATTCTGTGCCGCTTCAGTGATGCTACGATAGTATTATTCTTCCCAGAGATTATTCATGAATAGGACGAATTTCAGCCCGTCTGCTCCGGCGCGATAATTGTAAGCCGTGCCGGCTTTAATCAGGAAACCTGCGCCATGACCAGTTCCGCTGTCAGTAGCGCTGATTTCATATTGATAGTCGGCGAAATAAGATTCGCTGTTGCTAATCTCTATAGTAGCGCTACCTTCTAAAATAAGATAGTAATAGTCGCTTGCCGCAGTCGTCCAGCCGTGATTCTCATTCGGTGCGATTTCTCCCTTTACGAAAGTGCGGTTTTCGCCACGATAAGCATAAACATCGCATTTCACACTTTCGCCTTTGACAAAATCGTCATTCCGCCAATTCCAAGTTTCTCCCCAGAGAATAGGTTTGATAATTGTAGCCATAATGCGCCACCTCCTTTGCCTATATTATATTACAAGATTGCAGATTAGGACAGCGCGCGGAGTGCGAGCGAAGATGGTGCCGAAAATGGAATAAGCCGACAATTTTATCGTCATCCCACAAGAAATAAACCGAAAACGGCACATAGCCTTCCGGCAGGTCTTCTCCCCTGGAATTAGCAATCGTTTTTGGCAAAGCCTGCTCCACAAACTCAGTTTCAGACATATCGGCATATTCATTATTCAACCATTTTCGGCGGCTGGGATTTTTTGCAAGGCTTCGTATTCGGCTTTAGCATCTTCTAAATTAGCAAGTCCAAGATAAATCATTTTTACTCCTGTTTAAATATCAAATTCATAGTAAGTGGCATGTTTGGCTGGTACATTGAGCAACTCCTGCATCGTAATTTCGCCGTTCAGCATACGCAGCTGCTTGATAATGTGGCTGCTAGTGACAATTAAAATCGTTTCGTCATTTCCGTGATGCTGTTTCAGATAGTCCAAGAACTTGCGCACGCGGTCTGTCATGTCGCTGACGGATTCATATTTGCCCTGATAACGCGCAGTCACTGGATTAGGCTGTGTATCGCGCCAACCTTTGGCTTCGCTATACGGCCGGCCTTCAAAACCATTCCGAGTATCGTCTAGCAGTTCATTTACCACTAGCTCTTGCCCATGATAGCGATTAATAGCATCGGCGGTCTGCTTTGTGCGTTTCAATCTAGAAATGTAGATTCTATCAAATTTGAAATCTTTCAATTGTTCGGCAAGTTCGGTTGCTTGTTTTATACCTTTTTCGGTCAGATGCACATCAACTGTTGGATCATAATTTACCAAATCTTTAACATTGTAGTTCGTTTCGGCATGTCGGGTAGCGATTAGTTTCATATCTAGCCCTTCAAGATTTCCTTATTTTCGTCATTCACAACAAATACATCAGCATCGTCTAGGCAAATTGCTTCGGCACCAGCCTGCGCGGTTTTATTTAGCCCCTTGCGCATAACATCAATACAGTCACTTCTATCCATATGTGGTATGACATATTCTGGAATCAAGCCCAGACCTTGTCTGTAAGACTCAACTCCGTAAATTTCCTTTGTCACATCAGGGTTAAAGCACAGCGGTAGTTCTTCCCCCGACTTCGCATCAATCAGATACAGCGATAAATTATGCGATGCTACCATCGAACCGGCACTATAACCGCCATAGACGAATCTGTCTTCGGCTACACCTTGCCGAATAATCTCGTCCATACCACTTTCGTGCAAAGCCGTGGCAAGACAGATTACATTACCACCGACAGAAAAGATTAGCCCTGCTTGTTTTTCTTCAATATATCGCGCAAGTTCCGATTGCTTACCAAAGAATGGTCGGAGATCTAATCTTTCGGCTTCAATTCCAATTTTACCGAGATTAACGAGAGTTTTTTCCACACCCCCAGCAATTCTTGCTTCATCGTTATAGTAATCTCTGGCATTGCTGATAACGAGCGCGCGTTTCTTCTTGCCGACCATTGCTTGCAAGATGGTGGCGAAGTTGCCCAAATCTTGACTGGCGAAAAATAGTTTCATTCTTTCTCCTGTTTCTTACTTTATATTTTACCACCTTTGGCAGATTTTACTTCGGCCACGTAGCCGATAACAGATGCGATTAGCAAAAATGCTTCTAGGATTACCCCGAAGATAGATTTCACATAGGCATTATAAGCGATCCATAAAATCCCAACCGGAATGCCGCAAAATTTGTAGATTCGGGTGCCTTTCTGCCAAATGGAATAAGTATAGATGGATGTTGCGAAAACCGAGAGCAGGCTTAGGAATTCTTCGTAAGTGGGAATGGTGGCAAGAATGATACCGAGATAGACGATAGCGAGAAAAATATAATCGCGCTTCTCGTTGGTTTCGCGTTTGCCATTCTTCTTTTCTTCCCAAAGAATATACAAATTGCGAAGCATCGCCACTACGCACATTGCTAGCCCCGTCCAAGCCCCAAGCAGAATATAAGCAATTATACTAGCGACTAGCGAGAAAGCGCTGACGATGACGATTTTGCGCTTATCTTTTAGAAAGTAAGTCCAAGCCATCAGGGCATACATTAAGATTGTAAAGATTTGGGAAAGAATGTAGATAAAATCTATTTCCATTTTGGCATCTCCTTAATTATTAAGAACGATGCCAAATAAAAGCGACACCGCGATGGTGTCTATACCTATATCACAACTCGGCTATTGCCGTCTTGCTAGCGGTGCCGCTTAAATACGGCAACTGTTCGCTAGAAAAAGCTACTATGCACCGAGATGCTTTATTCAATGATATAAGTATAGACTCCCTTATTATACCACATTCAAACGATATTATTTGCGCTCTATCTTATGTATTTACACAATAGACCACAGAATGACAATTATACTCGCTGCTAGCGAATGCGAAGCCTTAATCGGGCGCGAACTTGATAAAAAAGAAGCGCAGAACTTTGACCAGCTCGACTTAACATTTAGCTGTTTTCCTCTAGAAACTCTGTTAAAGCCTGCCGGACTGTACCCTGCCAGCATCTTGACAGAATATATTTTTATATTATAATAAGATGCTTTTATAATATTGGAGGCACGGAAGAAAACCTTTCACGTAGCGAATGGTTCGCAACGCACGAGTGACCATAGGCAAAAAGGGAACTTCTTCAATTTTTAGCCGCTACGAGCACGGGAAGAAAAACGTAGTTTTTCTGGTTTCCGTGCGCCCCTGCCAGATCAAGACTACATGTTTGAGACAAAATAAAAACAACCCTCACCAGTTTCCAGCGAGGGTTTTGAGAGGGCTTTCGCCCAATAACTCAGAGAGAAGTTTAATCGGGATATCCAGATACGAACTTATCGTATTGACTAGCATATTTGCACAAGGCAGCATCAACGTCAATAGCATACCGCTGCACAACAATATCACCCAGCTGATACTGACGAACCATTTTACCGCCCAAGGCTCGCATTGTCTTTGCAGAGCCGATGTTGCTCCTGTCACAGTCAAGAAGAGCAACTTCGATGCCGTAATTCTGACAAACTTTGAGCGCTAAATACAGGTTCACCTTGTTATATCCTTTTTCGCGTTCAGACGGACGAATACTATAACCAATATGTCCGCCAAAGTTCCACAAATTGTCGTTCAAGACAAGACGGATGCTAACCATCCCCACCAAACGCTCGACATCTTCCTGGAACATATGCGACTCTCGCGATAGCCGCTTCATCAGAAAGAAAGTTTCTGACGGTACACGCTCCTCGTTCGGCACTTGAACACGATCGGCAGCTAGCTTCTCCAGCCAACCATCATAATCATCCTTGTATTGGTCCAAACCGCCAACACCATGTATTTTGGAGCCAGCAGCAAGGAACTCCTCCAAATATTTCACAGCTTGCTTCTCGTACTTCTTCTCAGGACGAACTAACCTTAATTTTTCCATTTCACTACCTCCACTATTTTCGATACAAACTTAAGGTTCCATCTTTAATTATAGTACACTTTACCAATTATGTCAATATAACCGTATTATCTCACCACCTTTGCAACAAAATAAGATAGATTCTACACTAGTAA
>CAOQYN010000023.1 GCA_948514425.1 uncultured Candidatus Saccharibacteria bacterium | reverse complement strand
TAGTTACTTCTTCCGCCCTTTTGCCTTTTTCGTCACCTTTTTCACTGCTTTATGAGTACGATACCAGTAAAAACCACCTGCACCAAGCGCCACTACGACCACCACCGCCAATGCAACTTCCATCGGACCAGTCGTCGGCAATTCGCTTGGAACTATCGGGTCAGCTGGCTTTGTCGGGTTTGAAGGTCCCGGTTCAGGATCATCTGGAGTCGGTTCGGGTTCTGGTAACGGTTCTGGATCGTCTATTGCCTTCGTCTGAATCGTATAAACGACCTGCCCCGAGTACCGCTCACAACCCAAAATCACACCATTCAGTTCATTCAAGCCCAAAAGCACACCATCAGATGAGAACAAAGCCGTCGCCAAAGTTGACCCATTCACTCCCCACTGATTATAAATCTTCGCCGAACCAATCACATAATGCAACGTCATTGCTTCCTTAGCTGTCACATAAGCTTCATCCCAAACCGACGCAGGCTCCGTATTGCTTGAAGTGATCCTCCCCGTCACTGCTGCTCGCTCATTCTTCGCTAGTTGATCTGGAAAGCTACTCGACAACTTTACATCCCGCGCCACCCCCACTCGATTATGCGCCGCATCATTAAAAGTTTCCGAAGCGTCATTATGATAATAAATATACACTTCATACTGCTTGCCAGGCTCCAAAATGATCTCACTACTATACGGCCTACCCGATCTTTTCTCTTCAATTCTCACGAAATCCCGCTCATCCCCCACTGCCGCGTTATTCGTAATCGAGTTAAACACCGCATGGTCAGCTGGTTTTTCATTCGTATAAGTCGGTCGCTCTGGACCCCAAGCCATCACTGGCGTTCCAGTATACACCGAGCCAAGGGTCAACGCCGCCAACCCTATACTTAAAATTTTATATTTTTGTTTTATCATTTTTATGCTCCTTTATTTTATTTACAACAAGCTATCCACATATTCATTAAATTCATCATCGGTCATCTCATTCAAGCTCGGACCATTGTTATAATTCTCATTTGCATTGTTTTGATTTACAACCTGCTGATCAGTATTTACAGTTTGATCAACGACCTGATTACCAGTCACTCCCTGCTCCGCTCCACTACCTGGTATCACCGTATTTTCTTCAGTCTTATCATAGGTACCAGTCAGATTCCCCGTAATGTCTTCCTGCGGGGTCTGATTGTCCGGATCCTGGTTCGACGGGGTCTCTATAATACCTGGAGTTTTATCGCCAATATTTTCGGTCTGATCCACCGAATTCGTCTGACCGCCTTCCTCGACCACCTCCTTCTGACCTTCCTCATCTTTGGGCTTAATCTCCTCCTCAGGGGTCGGTTCCGGCGGCGTTGGCTCCGGCGGAGTTGGTGTTGGAGTTGGCTCCGGCGGTGTCGGTGTTGGAGTTGGCGTCGGTTCTGGTGGAGTTGGTGTTGGCGTCGGTTCTGGTGGAGTTGGTGTTGGTGTCGGAGTTGGAGTTGGCGTCGGAGTTGGAGTTGGCGTCGGAGTCTGTTCTGGTGGCGTCGGTGTTGGTTCTGGTTCCTCAGGTTCTGGCATAATCACAATTGGCGGCACCACCGGCGTCTCAGGTATAACCTCAGGCACAATTTCCACTTCCATCTGTTCAAATACATTCGTCGTAATAATCGGCTGCGTGGTCACACCTTCAAATACCAACATATTCGGCTGGAACTTACAAGGCAAATTCAAATCACTTGATTCCTGTGTACCATTCGCAAAACTAAACACGATCTGCACCTGCTTTGTGTTGTTCCGCTTTACCGTATTTACTCCTAAACCGATCTTCGTAGCATCCGTAAAGTTGTCTTCCTCTGCTCGCACCATCGAGAAGGTCCGCTCAAGCCTATTTTCAAGATAGAACTCATAATCTGTATTTTCATTAAACAACGCAATACCAGACGCCGCGAGCAACTTCTTTTGCAAATCCCCACCATTCTCGCCAAACAATAAGTTCATCACGCCTTGTGCTCGTTGCACAAGGTCATTACTCTCAATAATGCTTGCATCAACCCCACAAGCTGCCAACATAGTTGGATAATTCGCTACAAACGCTGCCATCGTCTGCGGCTGATCGCGAATTGCCTCTAGTAACTCCTGCGCTGTAGTAGACTCACGAGCCTCTTCCAGATCAAACAGCCACTCTTTACTTGTACCAAAATTATTCGTTCCATTCTCTCTGTTAGCTGCTTCATAATTCAACAAATTTACCGTCAAACCATTCGGCAACACCTGCGTGCCCTCACGTTCAGCCGCACCAGCATACATCTTCTCACCTGGAGTTAGCAGATCTACTCCTTCGTAGTTAATCTCTCCAGCGTTCATTAAGTCTTCTACATCAATCCCCAAAGCCTGCGACAACTCAAACCGTCGCACTCGCTCTTCCATCGTTATATCTGCTTCAGTATCCGCTTCCGCGTCCTCTTGTCCCCCACCCACATCAAACGTGTCAAATCTACCCTCACTATTACTCATAGTATTCGTTGTCGCCGCCTGCGCCACCATCGTATTCGCCTGGCCCGCAAAACCAACCATTATCGTCAATCCTAACCCTACAATCGCCGACGCCACCGCTCTTCTGAACGGAATCCGCGCTTTCATCTTTCCCCAAACATCTTGCACCAAACGCTCACGCCTCTCAGCACTCTGCTCTTTTTCTGCCAATGCCTGTCTCTCTTCTTCCGACATCCAGCGTCCTGGATTATCCTCCGCTTCAGCTGCCAAAGCCGCCATCCTTTGCCAATAGTCACCCTGTTCCGGCTCATTAGTACCGCTGTCATCTTGCGACTCTGGATCAGCAGTAGATGATTGATCTTCTTCATCTGTACCTTCTGCCTTTTGTTCAAGTTCCGCCTTCTTCTCTTCCAACAGCTGACGCAACTCCGCATCCTGCTCACCCAGCATGCTCATTACAGCATCAAGTGCTGCTACAGACATCTTCTCAGCCGTATTCGCACCCGCTGCCCCCTCTACGTCATCAAACGCCCCACTTACTGGCGACTCCTCTTCCGCTTCATAGATTACAGATTCTTGCTGAGCTTCCGACATCGTCTCCAGAATCATATCGCGCCGCAAACCCATAGCGCCATACTGCCTTGTCGCTTCCTCAAGCTGCTTCCTGTGATATTCTCTCATTCCTGGATCGAGATAGACTTCCTCGTTCATTCGTTCAATCTCAGCTGCCAGTTTCTTCATATCTCGCGTCATCTCGCGCGCTGCCACTTCCGCCGTCCTACCCGCCAGAATTTTCTCAATCTCCGCCTGACGCTTCTTCTCGTATTCTTCTCGAGCTAATTTCTGCTGCTCATCCTCATACGCTTGCGGATCGAAATCTTCCCCCTTCTTTCTCGCTTCAATTGCCCGCTGGATCGTTGCTTCAGAGTACTTCTGCCCCCCACGCTTATCCTTCTCATCTCGCAATGATTGCGCATAAGCTTCCAGTTCCGCTTCACTTATTTGTTCATTCTTATTCTTTGGCGCACTTTCTTCAACTGGCGCCTGTTCCGCCCTTTCATGTCGCCTTCGTCGTCCATGCCACTTATCTTCCGCAACTGTTGCATCAATAGCTCTCTTACCAAGCGCACGCTCCGCCTTTTTTCTACTATTCTCTTTTCGCTCACCAGCTCCAACCGGCGCCCCCTCGCCTCCTTTACGCTTCGCCATCTATGCCACCTCCGTTCCACTTGCCAAAAATGCCGTCCGAAACGCTGCCATAGTTTGTTCTGCCACTGCCTGAAAATCTACACCAGCCTCATCAAAAACTTTCTCGATTTCATCGTCCCCCGCTCCTCGATCCAGTATCCCCTCAAGCTCTACCAACTTTTCATCAGGCAACATCCGAATCATCGCTTGTTCAATCTGCTCTTCTAGCTTCGCTTCCAGTTGCTCTTTCAGAGCCACATCACTCACCCCCTTATCCGCCATCATTTTATCGACGAATACATTTATTACTTTGGCTTTTGTTGGTTTATTTTCTGGCATTTTGATACCTTTCTACATGACTTTTAAGTTAATTTACCATAAGCAAAATCATCTGTCAATCCTAGCACTTATGCAGCAACCGCCTCAGCTTCATCCTCAGTCTCCAAAGCCTCAATCGCCGCGTTAATTCTTACCAGCCACTGCGCTGCCTTCAGCATTCTCTCACTATTTCCCTGGCTCTCCATTATCCGCCTCTCTGCTTCTTTCTTGGCTAAACGTAAGCTCTTCAACCTCTCATTTCGCTCCATCTCATTCCCCGCATCTTGCTCCACATTGTTGCTCTCGATCTGCTCCACCTTCTCGACCTTTCCAGCCTCTTCGTTCTGACCTTCCGCCAGCACGCCTTCCGCCCAAGTCATCGCGCCCACCATCGCTCCTGCAACTTTCATCATTACTTTATCGACAACCCTCCTAAAACCAATCTTACCCCTCACCCGTTCAAACAGCTGTTTAATCTTGCCTTCACGATCTACTGACTTTTCTACCCCCGCAGTTTCCTCAGTCTTCGTATCACCATCCGTCTCATCCCAAGCCAAGTACTTAAACTCTGGTAAATCATCATTCTGCTGGTTTTTCAACACCTGCGTTGCGTATTCCGCCGCCGCATCTGGATGCTCCGCGTTATATACCTTATCAGCTTCTAGCTGTCTCTGATGCTCTAACGTATCTTCCGCATAATTCCTTAGTCGCGCTTCATAAGCCTCATCGGTCTCCCCCACTCTACGCGTATGCTGCTGCATCACAATCAATACATTCAGTTTCGCCTTCCGCGGATCCATCTTCAACTTCCAAGCGATTTCCTCATCTGGCGACAACTGCTCATCTTGAGCATCTTCTCTTAATTCACGATTCCCTCGATACATCTCTTCCAGCATTCTTTGCGTACCATAAAACACATTTTGCATCGTCTCATCATTCAGCTCTCCACCTCGCTCTTTCAGCTTTGCCAAATCACTCAGTACCGCCTTTTGCGCCATCTCTTCGCGTACCTCACGCGCCTTTCCTGTCACACCAGTAATCCCATTTTCAAAGAAATTCGTAATCGCCCTATCAACTTTCGTTAAACTCGGCATCTCTCCCAGTTCAACCCCATTTTCACGCTTCGCATCCGCCAGCTCTCGCCAATACGTTTCCGCCGAGCTGCTCATCGACTCCGCCCCTTTCGTCTCCGCAACCTCTCCAGCATCAACACCTTGACTCATTTCACTCGCCATCTGCGCCCAAGCATTAGCGTTATTTGTTTCTATTCCTTGATTTTGATTATTTCCTACCACTTCACCCGGCATTTTTGTACTACCTCTTTAAACTACTTATAGTTTATCATGAGACCTCATAAAGCACAACCCAAAACCTCACCACGGAAAAACCCGAACATCAGTTCGGGTTTTTCTATCCACTTCTCTTCTATCTTATAAATATTCCCTCTTAATTTTTGCTAAAATCATTTCCAAATCTATCGTATAATTATTTTCTCCTTATTAAGCCACATTTCGCAATACACTCAAGACACCAATACCAACTTTACGGTTCTTTATCTTATCCAGAGCTTTTTGCATTTCTTTCGGATTAGTTTCTACTGGGGCGACATACTCTCCTTCCTCTTTATTACTTGCGCCCATCAGCTCAAAATCATCCCAACCCGCCTCATCACTCCTTTCAATTCCAGCATCCTGGATGCTAAAATCATCATCTAATATTACATTGGTGTCTCCTTTTGTGTTAATGTTTACTTTTTCGCTCATGGCTATTCCTTTTTGCTTTTTTATTTTGTGTTTATTTGCTATGGCCTACACTCACAGCCTTTCGCGATTTTTCGTTAGATTTATTTTGTTTTATTTGTTTATTTATTATCTAACTAATTCCTATGTTAGCACACATCATCAAAAAAGTCAATACCTTTTATGTTTTATTTTCTCAAAAAGTCAATTTTACAGAGGTAAAAACATTTCTCTTTATCAAAAGTTATTGCAGCGGAGGGGGAAACCATCCTTGCGTCCACCGTCACCCGACGGTCCAACACTCGTAGGATATATACTCAGATCATAAGCAATAGTGGCAGAACTAGAAACCCGCGACCAGTGATAGCCATATCGACCAATAGCGTAAACAGTACGACTGTCTATGCTTACATACCCACTACGGACAAAAGCTAAGGGTAGGGAGATGATGTTGGAGGCGCTTTTGTCCGTAGTGGGTATGTAAGCCTTACTGGAGGATATATCGGTGATGTATACTACTTTGGCGATTACTGGTCACGCATTTCAAATCTAGCGAACCGGGTTTATCATCTATATATTACTCCTACTGATATTAACCCGTCTTACGGCTGGTATCGCTATGGTGGTTTCCCCCTCCGCTGCCTCTACCTAGGTAGTGTTTGAAGAGCAAAAACAAGCTCTCGCTTCCGAGAATGCCACATTCGCCAAAACATTGACCGCCCTCTAGGGCGGTCAATTATCACTCGTACTTCACTCCGCTATTTCAGGCAGTTCTATTTCTTCTCCAAACTAATCGTGACATTATCCCCGTTTACTTTCACAATCTCATCATATTCATAATTCTCCCCCCGAGTCAATTCCTCTGCCAACGTCTCATTCATCAACATTCTACGCCATTTCTCCGGCACCTCCGCGTCAACACTCAACCGAATACGATCATCCACTACCAAACCTGCCTTCTTACGCGCACTCTGCACCGCCCTCACCAACTCGCGTGTCCACCCTTCCTGCGCCAACTCCTCAGTAATTTCCTTATCAATCCACATCTTATCACCGTGCGTCACCTTTTTTACATTCACCTCATCACATACAATCTCTTCGCCCCATTCCGGTAGCTTCGAACCATCATAAATCAACTCATTTAGCGGCTGCCGCACCTTCACCTGCTGCTCATTTTCACTCTTCTGCATCCGCATTTTCAAACCTTCATTGATCACCTCTCGCACTCGCGCCATTTCTTTCAACACTCCCTCATCAATCGCCCCCGCCTCTGTCCAATCGGTCAAATGTACACTATTTTTCGCATCATCTCCCCCTACCATCTTTTGCCACAATTCTTCCGCCAAAAACGGTGTAAACGGCGCCAATACCTGTGCCAACTTCGACAATACCTTCCATAGAGTCCAATATGCTTCCTTTTTATCTCCGTCATCCTCCGATTTCCAAAATCTTCGCCTGCTCCGCCGTACAAACCAATTACTGAGATCATCCACAAACGGCAAAACCCCAGAAAGCGCCCGCGGAATATTATACTCTTCCATTCCTGCCGCCACATCACGTTTCAGCTCATGCAACCTCGCGATAATCCACTTATCTAACGGATTCTTCAAATCGCCTTCCCAATGCTCCCCCACACTATCCGAATCCCATCCATCCACTTCCGCATAAGTCGTAAAGAAGTCATACACATTCCAAATCATTGCCAGCTTCCGATTCACATCGCTCACATCTTTATCCGTCAACGCAAAGTCTTCGCCCGACAATACTGGACTGCTTAACAACAAAAACCTCAACGCATCCGCCGAATACTGATCCATCAGCTCATTCGGATCGGTATAATTCCCAAGCGATTTCGACATCTTTCGACCATCATTCCCCGCCAACGTCCCCGTTGTAATCACGTTCTTAAACGCATTTTTCTCACTCCGTGCCTGAGCCTCTTCTCCAAATGCCCCCACTTCCGCCAACGCCGTATTAACTGTATGCACATAATAAAACCACGCCCGCACCTGACCAACATATTCTACAATAAAATCTGCTGGATAATTCCGCTCAAACTTCTCTCTGTTTTCGAACGGATAATGCATCTGCGCAAACGGCATCGACCCCGACTCGAACCAACAATCTAAAACTTTCTCGATACGTTTGAAGTGTTCCCCGTCAATCTCAAACTCAATCTCATCCACCCATGGTCGATGATAATCCTCAAGTTCAACACCGCTGAGTTCCTTCAATTCCGCATAACTCCCCACCACCTTCACCGTTCCTCTATCCCCCTTCCACACTGGCATTGCCGTCGCCCAAAAACGGTCACGACTCAAATTCCAATCTGGCGCCTGCTCAATATTCTTCTTAAATCTCCCTTCTTTCAAATACTCCGGAAACCAGTTCACATTTTCGTTCTGTGCAATCATCAATTCCTTCTGACCTTGCACATCGAAAAACCAACTCGGAAACGCCCGATACATAATCCGCTGTTTCGACCGTGGATTAAACGGATACTCGTGTTTAATATATTCAATCTTCCAAACAATCCCAGCTCCTTCTAAGCATTTCGCGATAAATTTATTCCCCGCCCAAATCTCAATTCCCCGTTCATCCGTGTCGCGCACGCCAAGTTCATGCAATTTCTCCGCCACTTCCGGCAAATAATACCCATATTCATCCAAAACATCTACAAAACCTACTGCATTTTCTTGGCAAATTTTGTAGTCATCCTCGCCATACGCCGGCGCAATATGCACAATTCCCGTACCATCTTCGTCCGAGACAAAATCCCCGAGAAGCACCCTACCTCGCTCAGCCACCATCTCGCCAACATTCTTCAACGCTTCCCCCATCATCCCAGAATATTCAATACCTACCAAATCCTTACCTTTGCATTCCGACAAAACCTCATAATTCTCACCATCCAATACTTTCTCGACTCGACTCTTTGCCAAAATCCATTTTTCATCCAAATCTTTCAGCCGCACCGTTACATATTCCATCTCCGGATTCACCGCCAACGCCATATTCGCTGGCAACGTCCACGGCGTCGTCGTCCAAGCCAAGAAATAAGTCGGCCCTTCCGGATCGTCGAATAATTCAAACTTTACATACGCACTCGGATCTGTCACCTCTTGATACGCATCATTATCCATTGTCACTTCCGATTTCGACACTGGCGTGGCAAACCTTGTATCATACATCAAGACTTTTCGCCCCTCGTAGATCTTTCCCGCTTCGTACAAAGTTTTAAACGCCCACCATACCGACTCCATAAAATCCTTATCCATCGTCCGATATGCATTATCAAATTCCACCCAGCGTCCAATTCGATCAATCGTTCCTTCCCAAGTCTCCGAATTCGCCACCATTGATTCGCGTGCCTTCACGATATAATCTTCCAACGACCATTTCGTGCCAATCTCACGCCGATCCGTAATTCCTAATTGTTTTTCCACGAAATTTTCTGCTGGCAAACCATGGCAATCCCAACCCCAACGTCGCTCCACCCGTTTCCCACGCATCGTCCAAAACCTCGGCACAGCATCTTTCACAATACTACTAAGCAGAGTACCGTGATGTGGCATACCCGTAATAAACGGTGGCCCATCATAAAAAACATAACTATCGTCAATCGGTCTCCTCTCGACCGAACGCTCAAAAACTTTATTTTTCTTCCACCACTGGACTAGCGCTTTTTCATATTCTGCAGCGCGTCGTCGGCTCCCTGCCTTGTATTTCATACCCCATATTATATCACAACTCTCCTCATGAGAAAATCCCCACCCCTCCCACTATTGACTTTTTTAATAATCTGTGATAAAATAGAAGTATGGGTACTGTGTACCTCTTTTTGATAGTCTGTTAAACCATAACCCAAGCACCTTAGAAAGGAGAATTTAATATGGACAATTATCAACTCTACGCTTGTCATCAAAAGCGAACACGCAATCGCAACAGTAACAACTGCCACACTCGCTGGCAACATTCTTTTTCCCAGCATAACGCTAGATGGCTTGAGTCCATAGCCAACGAGGAACTCAACATTTTTATCGGCATCCATGGTCCAAGCAAAATTCCCAGGGTTAAAGATCGTATTCATCTCACTATCCAACCATACTTGGAAGTGGTCGATCGCCATAACCCCGATACTCCGCCCAAAATCTACTCTTTAGGTGAGCAGTCAACCCTAGAAATCGTAGGGATCATCGATTTTAAGAAAACCATCGATAAAGAACGTGGTCTCTTCAAAATCGTTGTTTTTACGACCAGAAATTTTGCCACCACCATAGAAATTGAAGCTCCAAGCGGCTACCAACTCCCGTTATACAAACGTAGGCTGTTCTGCCCCTTAGCGGGTTCGAAATTCCACATGCTCTACGCCGCGCCCTCCTCGCAGGGTCAATGCCAAGGAGCTATCAGTAAAATCTATCATGAGGGTAAACTCATCGAACAGTATGTCCCTCAATATCTTCAATAATTAACCCATTTAATCTTCTGTACAGAAGAGGCGCTTTTAGCGCCTCTTTCTTCATTTCTCAGCACCATATTACCTATTTACTGCATCGCCCAATAATTTATCTCATCAAAAGTAGGCAACATTCTACCTCGCCATACCCCCAACACTCCACCTTTATCATCCAATGCCAAAAAAGTCGGATATTCTACAACATCATATGCCTGGCAAAACCCTTCGCCTTCACGAGTTTGCGGATCTAAACTTTCGACCTCCCTCCCAGTTCTCCGTTCAAATTCTCTAAACCACTCTCGCACCGCACGCGAATAGTCCTCACCTTCACGCCAAACACAAACTACTCTCATTTCGCCCTCCTTTCCCTCAAAATTCTTTCAAAATCCCCTAACGTCTTAAAGTCCGAAAATACGCTTGCATATCTCACATATGCCACTTCATTCTCTTCCGCCAAAACATCCAGTACTGTATTACCAATCTCTCGATACTCGACGACATCTTCCCCCTTCTGCCGTAAACGTTCTTCGACTCTATTTACCACCGACTCAATCGCCAATTCTGAACCCAAAAACTTCCCCACACTACGACGCACTGAAGTCGCCAGCTTATCCCTATCAAACACTTCGCGCTGGCCACTACGTTTCAAGACCATCAGTTGCGGCAACTCAATCCGTTCATAAGTTGTGAAACGTCGACCATCCGCACTCACTCGCCGCCGACGGATCGTCATCCCGTCATCCGCCTCACGGCTCTCGAGAACTTTACTATCGCCAATTCTCGGAGTCGTCATTTCAACCCTTATTGTTCTTTCTTCCCACGCAAACGCTCACGCAAGCTTGGCGGCACATCCAAATCATCCTCATTCTCCGTACGGATTGAATCCCACATGTTCGTTCGATTTTCCGCCGTAAAATCCATGCTAGTTGACTCCGCCACTGGCTGTTGAGTAGGTTGCGCTGAGACAGACGCTGCCTGCGCATATGCATCATGGCTCGCCCCTACATTAGTTGTACTATCACTTGCTACCCCGCCATAATTATTTCCATAACTACCATAGCTACTCGCACCATAGTTACTACCGCTTCCAGCACTACCGCTCATATCAACCACATCCGCTACTGTCTGACCAGAATAACTTCCCAAACGCTCCTCGGCTGCTCGTTCCGCATCCAACTTACGATAATACTCAGAATCAAAGCCAGTCGCAACCACCGTCACTACAATTTCATCTTCTAGCTCCGGCCTAATACTCGCACCGAAAATAATATTCGCATCTGGTGCTACTGACCCGGTAATCACCTCAGCCGCATCTTGAATCTCGCTCATCGCCATATCATAACCACCAGCCACGGAAAACAATACGCCGCGCGCGCCGTCAATCTTCACTTCAATCAGTGGTGACTCAATCGCCTGCTGCGCTGCTAACACTGCGCGGTTATCGCCGCTTGCACGTCCAATTCCCATCAATGCCGAACCAGCATTCTTCATTACCGCCTTCACATCCGCAAAGTCTAAGTTAATCAATGCGTGCTCCGTAATCAATTCAGAAATACCTTGCACCCCTTGGCGCAACACATCATCCGCAATTTTGAAAGTCTCGAGCAGAGGCGTCCGCGGGTCAATCGTCTGTAACAATCGGTCATTCGGGATCGTAATCAGCGCGTCTACATTTCGCGACAGATTCGCAATAGCTTCATCAGCATTCTCCCGTCGCTTTGGCCCCTCAAAAGTAAATGGCTTTGTCGCCACGCCAACCGTCAAAATATCACGATTCTTAGCCTCTTCCGCCACCACCGGACCAGCTCCCGAGCCAGTACCACCACCAGCACCCAACGTGATAAACACCATGTCAGCGCCTTCAAGCGACTTACCAATCGCCTCTCGCGCACTGTCCGCCGCCTCGCGACCCTTATCTGGATCACCGCCTGCGCCTAAGCCTCTACCAATATGTACCTTTGTCTCGGCACTTGAATGATGTAAAGCCTGCGCATCCGTATTTACTGCCACAAACTCCACCCCAGACAAACCGACTTCTTTCATTCTATTAATCGCCGAATTACCTGCGCCGCCTACACCGACAACCTTAATGCTTGCTGAACTTTCTACCTCTGTTGGCTTAATCTCAGGCATATCCTTTCCTCGCTTATAACTACCCCCAGTATAACATACTTTTCTGAGAAGTGGGTAAATTCCCTAGAATTTACCAAAAAACTTTCCTAG
>CAOQYN010000022.1 GCA_948514425.1 uncultured Candidatus Saccharibacteria bacterium | reverse complement strand
TTCATAGTCACCCGCCGCTGAGAAAAACACTCAAGCGACCGTAGCGTAGCTCTATCTAGCGAAAGTGAACGTGCACTTTTTGTGCGCGTGAACGGTTGCTAGTTACAATAATTTGACGTGGCATAATTTTGCCTCCTTTTTATATTTTGTTTTTATTTCTTGGCTAAGCCAGCACGCCGCCCAGCACCATTCAGTGCCAAACGTCTTACCAACTTAGTTGCCATTATCATGTCCCCGCTCGATTCACGTTCCAGCGCACTCTACCTCGCTAGCCACTACCCGCAATCTCAGTTTAGTCTCCACACTCTACTGTTTAATTGCCGCTCGTAGCTTCGCGCTCCTCGCTCGTGGGTTGATAAACAACTCCTCATTTTCCGCAGTTATTGGCTTCTTAGTCAAAATCCTAATCTGGCTTTCCATCCCCTTTCCAGTCTCCTCGCGCATCCAATCCTTCACCAACCGATCCTCTAGACTATGAAATGTAATCATCGCTACTCTTCCACCCGGCTTCAACACCCGTGGTAGCAACGGCAACATTCTCTCGATCTGCCCAAGCTCGTCATTTACGGCAATCCGAATCGCCTGGAACGTCCGCGTCGCTGGATGGACCTTTCCTCCTCGTCCATATTTTCGCAACGCCTCACTCAATTCCAAAGTCGACTTCCACGGTCGCCCATGCACAATCGCTCGCGCAATCAATCTCGCAAAACCTGGTTTTTCCTCACCATATCGTTCTAGTATGTCTACAATCTCGCTCTCTCGCCACTTATTCACAATCATACTAGCATCTAGATCCTGTTTTTGATCCATTCGCATATCCAACGGACCATCCTTACTAAAGGAAAACCCACGTTCACCTCTGTCTAGCTGCGGAGAAGAAACTCCAAAATCCATCAATATCATATCAAAAGCGTTTCCACACTCAATTTCCTGCAACACCGCGCTATAAAAATCCGCTTCCAAGATCCTAATGGGTCGGTTTTCGTACCGCGCCTTTAGCACCTGAATTGCATTTTTATCTCTATCTATCAAGACGCTATCTTTATAGTTCTGTGTCACATCCAAAATCTCGCTCGCATGCCCCGCATACCCCGCCGTGAGATCCATATATGATTCACCCGGCTGTGGTCTTAAGACCTCGAGCACTTCCGATAATAATACAGGTTGATGAAGTTCCTTCATGTGTATATTATACACTCACTGTTTGAGACCGTTCAACTAGAAATTTCCGCGTTTTTGTCTTTGCTTGAAATTTTTGTTTATTAGTTACACTTAATCTACCGTAATCCTGCCTAGCCGAAACCAGACTCACTTACGGCCGTTGAGAGACTTATAGTGTAAAAGTGGGTTGTGGATCCTCATCCGAAGATAAAAATCCTAGAGTTAATTGGGAGGTGTTTGTTAAGAGGTACTAGTGGTTTCGATGACGCGTATCCTAAACGCGCGCAAAAACTCCTAGTTGGCCGATCTCAAACTCTGTTAATTTGCTATATTTTTATATGTTTATTTGTGGTACTTCCCCGCTTTCGTGTTTGCTACTTTTTTATTTTCTTTTTGTAGTTTTTCACTTGTTTGTGTGGGTGTTCGTCCACTGATTTCAGTTTACCCGATTTTTTTCATAAACGCAAGCACTATTTTAAAAAATCTTTCACATTTTTCATCTTTCCCTGTTCATTTTTCCACAGTGTGCAAAACTCATTGAGGTAGACAGAGGAAAATTCTTTTGTGGAAAACCAGCAATCCCCAAACCATCCTTGTGAAAAAGGAGCCGTCTAGGCTCCTTCTACTCATTCATCCTCCTTGTCCTCTTAGTCTTTCGTAAAGCCGTACCGTTGAGCCGCTTTGCGGTTCAACAAAGCATTTAGTTGCTTTGCCCTTTCCTCGGAAGTCAGCTTGTTAGGATCTGCCAATCGCTCCTCCTCAGCCTCACGTTCTCGCTGTTCAGCCTGCTGTATTACCTTAGCAGCATCCGCCTCCGGCTTCTCCTCATTCTTTTCTAGGGTAACTTTGTACCACATGTAGCACAAACACCCAGTTACAACCGCCGCAATAATAAGATAGGCTAGCGCAAAGCTAAACCAAACTGTAGGCACCACCGCCCAATGCCATTTTACCAAAAAGACCAGCACCATCATTGGTGCCCCCCAGAGCAGTTTCAACGGACCATAAAATCGATCCGCACATTCATTCGCATAAGTGAAATACGGTCGCTCCAGGTCGGCCTTCTCAAGTTTAGCCAGACCCTCCTGTCCGCCAAAATACGCGACCATACCTGACTTACCAGCCCAGCCAGCCACGCCACATATTGCCATAACAACCAGCGCCACCAGAGACAGCGCGACAAAAATCCATAACGTCTTTCTAATCTTCGCCTGCGCCCTCTTTTGACGTGACAGTGCCTCACGCCCTTTCTTTGGACGCACTAGCTTCACCTTTGCCGTCGGTTTTTTCGTTACCTTCCTCGATTTTACAATCGACTTAGGCTGCTGCTTTACCTTTCCTGCCTTTCTCAAATTTACGAGCTTCTTTCCAGTCTTAACCGTCTTCATCGTTTCTCCTCCTTTTCAAATAGACTTTATTCTGGCATAACAAACAACCTTTAACTCGGGATAAATGAGTTTTTAAGCTACTTGCCAGCTCTTATAAAGCCAACACCAAGTCCTCAAAAGAAAACCGAAGTTCCCTCTCGGATACTCCTATTGTAGCACACTTTACCAAAAAAGTCAATATATAACGTCCCTGACCCTCCAACATCATCTCCCTACCCTTAGCTTTTGTCCGTAGTGGGTATATCAATGTCTATTATGGCAACATAGATCATGCCATCAGCCACGGTTATAATTGGTCGCAAACTACTGTTTCATCTACCAATGTGTACAGTTTAGATATCAGCCCTACAGACGTCGTTCCATCAAACTACGGCGTACATTGGCCAGGCTTCCCCCTCCGCTGCCAAATCACATTATACTATTTTCTCCCCCATCCATGCTATAATAGTCCAAAAGTGAGGTAAATTTATGGAAAATCAAGACGATCAGTCAATCAATCAAACCCCAAACATCCCAACGACAGAGACCACTCCGCCGAGCACACCCTCGACCCCCAGCCCCGCTGCTCCTTCCCCAGTCCGCCCAACCAATACCTTTGATGTTTTTCACTGGGCCAACGAAATCGACGAAGTCAAAAACAACGTTTCCGTCGAACTCTTCCTCTTTAATAAAAATTACACCCCCTACCGCGTCCGCTACTCCGACCAGCTCACCGCCAGTGTCAAAGCCCTCTTCATGCAGGAAGCTACTGGCTACATTATCAAAGAAGCTGACAAAGGTCTCGAGTGCCGCGAATATGAAAAATCCGATGGCGAAGACAAGGTTATCTACCGCACACTACTTAGCAACGTCGGTCGCGCCGAGACTCTTATCCACCTTATCGAACACGAATCTCGCGATATAGACTCAATGAGTGATCACCTCGATGAATTCAAAAAAATCAAAGGCATTATCGCACGCTTCACCTACCCCGGAGATGCTGGCGAGACCAAAACTTTCTACATCGCAAAAGCCCTCTCTGCTAGTTCCGCTCTTAATGGTGGTTCTTCCTGGGAGCTAAACGGCCAAGGCTTCGAGCCCTTCTCTGCCGAAGTTGCGCTCAAAATGCCCAGTGACAACCAAGTCGCCATCATCAACGATACTGTTGTCATCTTCAATCAGAAAAAATTTGAGAACCTTTTCCAATACGATTACAAATCTCAAGTCATCGCCGATGCCAAAGCTAAAGAATTGGCCGACAAATACAAACTATCATTTGCTGAAGGTCTCACCCTTAATACTCTGCTCCAAGATAAAAAACCCCTTGTCAAAAAACTCCAATCTCTCGACATCAGTGAAGAAATGTCTCAAGATCAGCTCATCGACTATGCTGACGAAATGCAACTCGAACTCATGACTGACGATGACGGATCAATCATCATCATGGACGACAAAGATCTCACGATGTTTGTCAATCTCTTGGCAGAAGATTATTTCGTTTCTCCCGTCAATGGCCGCCGTTACGAAATCAAATCCAAAAAACTCCTCTCCGAACCCGAAGGTGAACCGCCGCGAGGATAGGATAATAGACTAAAGTAAAATTCCACCGGTCATCACGCCGGTGGTTTCTCGTAAAGGTATCAACCAAATTCTTCTACAACTGTATAATGCAAGTCAAATTCCTTTGCAAAGCTCGCCACGAAAGCATCCGTCGTATAATAAACAATGGAATCGCCCATCGCAACAGATTTGATTTTTCCTGCATCAATCGCCATCACTTGGAATAGCTGCGCATCAGTTACCCTCATTGCATCAAAGTCAAAGCCGTACTGCGCCTTCAAAAATTCTGTCATCTCATTTCGGCTCGGCCACTCTTCCCGTGCTTCCAAAACATAATTGTAACCCTCCTTGACCAGAATCATCCTCGTAATATCAAAATCACTTGCAAATGCAATGTCTTGAATTGAAAATGAATCATCTAGCCCAGAAGTTGGATGATTATGCACCAACACCAAACCGTCATCCGCCAAATAACGCGCTCTTCTTATATTATAGCCCGGGATGGTTACATGCACGCTCGTCCCAACCACTTCATATAGCCTATCTCCATTCATATTGAACAAAGCGCCATATTCAAAACATTCATTCCTGATGTCATCCATGTATTCCGTCAGGTCATCACTATGCAGTTTGCCCTTACAACTCCCATTTTCTAGTCCAAAAACAATATACGGTCGCGAATTGCAAACTACAACCTTCACACACATTATCGCTAAAAGCCATAAAATGGCTTTATGTTTTCGCCTCATTCCAACACCCCCTTTCCTGATTGTACCTATAAAACTGCTCGGTCAAACACCGCTCATATTTCCATATAACCACACCGCACGACAGAAATCAAGCATCCAGCCGCACTCTACTTCGGTAAATAATAAGGCTGCATCTGCTCCGTCATCAACTCTGCATACGTTTGCATCAAGAACGTTTCCAGCCCCAACAATTCTAGCGACGTAAACAACTCTTTTCGTACCGCCTCAACCGACATCTCATCCGTCAGTTCTGCCTCAATTTTCAAAAACGGTAGCGCCACCCCCTCCAGTGTATCAAGATACAACACAGTCTTCTCATCAAGTATCAACTCCTGACGCTGCCGACTCACCTCCGTCAATTTTCGATACCCCAGCTGATGAATCATCATCGTCGTCTCTGTATAATCTGCCACCAAAGTTGAATTCACATAGTCCACCCCGCTATCCTCAATGTGTCGTTTCAATCTCAGTGCATACCTCGCTGGCTGGTCTGCCGCCACAACTTCCGTTCGCAACATCAACCGCGGATAGTTCATCCTCGGCCGATAATCATGAGTTACATACACTCGTTCATGTTGCCAAATCGCCGGCGCAAGCTCCATCCCAATATTCGCCAACTTCCGGTCAAACTTCGCTCGATCCGCCAGTTGACTTTTTACAATCAATTTCTTCATGTTAACCCTATTATAACATCTATCCACCACATCATACAAGCATAAGTGTTTCACAATATGCTCTTGCTTGCCTTTTAATTTTCTCTTTGCTACAATCAGCCCAACAATAAGGAGTTATTCATAATGCGACGTCGATTCGTTTTGGCTTTTCTCATATCAACTTTCATCAGCAGCCTCACTTTTGCTTCTACCCACGCCAGCACAGTCAACCTTCCCCCCAAAGCCGATCTCGAAGCCGCCGTCGCACGCATCGAAAGTTTTGCTGACTACTCAAAATACTATAACAGTGGGGCCACTCCAATCACTCCATCCACTCCATATTATCAAGAGTACGAATATTTACACTCCCTCGTAGTCAACACTACTACCCTCATCCAAAAATATGACAACCCCGACTTCACCGCTCGCAACGCTGAAGCCTACGGTATTGCCATCACGGCTATCGACCAAGCCATCATTAGCTGCCGTTATGTCTTTGGTATCGTTCGTACCGAAAGCCTCGCCGCCCAAACCACCCAAGCAGCTCAAGCAACCCAAACTTCAACCCCAAACCCTGCTCCCGCATCGATCTCAGTCTCAGCACCAATCGCCCAGACCACTCCCGTTGCCACAACATCCGCCAACTTACCCATGAACACGACATCCGATCAAGACAATCAACCTCTAGAAACTTCTGTCACCTCCCAAGACGACAATCATTCAGAACCAACTACCCCCGAAACTCCTGCCGAAATCCCCAACACCGGCACCGTCACCCACTCGTCACCTCTTCTGTTTATCGTCATTGTCAGCTTTGCAGCCGCAACAGGCGCTGCCGGTCTCTATTTCATCTACAACCGTCAATCCAAACCAGTCACTCCTGCCTCCCGCAGAAAGCGCCACTAGATTCTAGTTCCTTGACGCGCCTTATTTGCCCACTCATCAGCCAACTCATTCTCGACTGTACCAACATGCCCTCGCACCCAAACAAGCTCCACTGGATTATCTAAATACAGCTGATATAGCTCCTGTACGATGTCCAAATTCTTAATTTCCCCTGTCTTTTTCTTCCATCCATTTTTTGCCCAATTCCCCGCCCATTTTGTCACCACATTAATCCAAAACTCCGAATCACTATGAATCTCACAAGGCTCGCCTTTTGCATATTTAATTGCCGCAATCATCGCCAAACCTTCCATCCGAATATTCGTTGATTGCTTTTCGCTCCCCAATACTACTGGTTTATGATTTTCAATCACCGCAAACCCCCCCGGACCCGGATTCGGACTCGCGCTACCATCCGTCCACAAAACTTTCATCCTACCTCCTATATTTCCTCCATTATAATCTACTTTCCCAAAATCCTCAATCTGCAACTTTCAAAAATCCAAAACATATAGAAAAACCCGAGGATTTACGTGCATCTCGCACCACCTCAGGCTATTCTTATCAGTCACGGGTCTCAATCATTTTTCTCTCATAATCCGCGCCAAACATCATGCAAGCTTCCAGAAAAAGAAGATCCTCCCGACTGAGCTCAACAGCTCCATTTCGCCGATTTGAGGAGTCTTCCGCACTTCCACAACTGGTCTCTTTAGAATCCTCGGAGTCACTAGAGTACACTTCTGCAACAGTTCTACACCCTTTTAGCCAAATTGCACTATAAATATTCTGATCACCCCGAAGCAACCGTTCCCAAGACACTCAGTCATCGTCTTCCTTTGGCTCCGCCGCCACTCTCACAATTCCACATAGTGACATGAAATCATTCTTCAGACGACCCAGATTCATCCCATTCCAAGAGAAATAATGAACTACCGACACCACTATTAGTACAGACACAAGTACCGCCACGATACACGTGATAGTATAATCCGACTCACATGCGTCACATGGCTCATCATATGCCTCTGAGCGCAATTCTTCTAACTCAGTCTTCAGTTCTCCTATCTCGGCTTTCAAACCTCTCACTTCTCTTCTTAATCTCCTGTTTGAATTCTTTCTCATGCTTTCTCCTCCTTCTCCTCTCCGACGCCCCTATCAAGAGCGTCTCGCAATTCCGCATTCCGTACTGATAATTTTTAAACTTCTTAGACCCCTAAAGCCTCTTTATTCTATGACATAGAACACTCTTGTGGACTTTATCAGCCTATACCCTCATTATAGCACACAATATAAAATTTGTCAATACTACTTTGTCCGTAGTGGGTATGTACATTTACTAAATGGCTACACGGATCGCATCGGCGACCTCGGTTACAGTCGGTCGCGTGTGGCATCATCCGTGACGCTCGCCTATCGTTTGTCCTTAAGCTCTTCAGGTCTATATATGGACGGTGGTTACCGCTACTACGGTTTCCCCCTCCGCTGCCTCTACCTAGGTAGTGTTTGATGGAGAATATGACCCTCCAACATTATCTCCCTACCCTTAGCTTTTGTCCGTAGTGGGTGGGTCGAAGTTACCAACACGAAAATCAGTGAGGTTGGATACTATGGTCGTCTTTGGTCAAGAGTTTCTTATGCAAGCAGTGGAGCCTATCTCGTCAACACGTATCTAGGATACGTTAATCTCTCGAGTGCTAGTTCTCGTTCAGAAGGTTTCCCCCTCCACTGCTGATTTTGTTTTGGTTATCAAAAAATTATTTTTGATAACCTAACTCACAATCATGGAAGGGAGTCTTTTTATGCAATAAAATGACCCCCTTCCATTAGACGTCAGCGGGAGCCACGCCCAAACTATAGGCGCGAGTGACCAACCATAGCCCCATTCGCCAACGCCGTAAACTCTACCGCCATTAAGACCGACATCCCCACTACGGACAAAAGATCTTTCTAAAGCACCTCGTCCACAATCCCGTATGCTTTCGCCTCGGCCGCACTCATCCAATTATCCCGATCCATATCTTTCTCGACTTGCTTTGCACTTTTTCCTGTCCGTTCCGCAAAAATCTCCGACAACCGCTTCTTTATCTCAATTCCTTCTTTCAGCGCAATCTCCTGATCCGTAATCTTTCCTTCCGTACCCGAACTTGGCTGGTGAATCATTACTCTTGAATTCGGCAGCAAATAACGTTTCCCCTTAGCCCCACACGCCAACAGCATTGCGCCCATCGAAGCCTGCAGTCCAATCCCAATCGTCTGCACATCCGGCTCAATATAATTCATCGTATCAATAATCGCCAAGCCGTCATACACCGACCCCCCAGGCGAGTTAATATACAATTTAATATCACGCTTTGGGTCTTCATTTGCAAGAAATAGTAGCTGTGCCACTACCAAATTCGCCGTCTGCGCATTCACTTGTTCCCCCAAAAAGACAATCCTATCCGTCAAAAGCCGCGAATAAATATCATATGCTCGCTCCCCCCGATTTGTCTCCTCAACTACCGTTGGTACCAAATAATTTTTCATAACTCTCCTTTTCTTAAATTTCTTGTTCACTTTCTACATGTTCAATATTCGAATCCATCAAATCGTACAATCCACCTAGCGCATCTTGCCTCGAAGCATATTCGTCAATCCGTGCATTATTCTCATCAATCTTCTTATTCAGTTCCACCCTGCGCACCTCTAGCGCTTCTCTCTCTATCATTAGCCCACTTCGCTGCGCGTTGAATTCCGCCGCTGTAAAACAATTCATCGTATTTGCACAAGCATTAAAACGATCAATCTTTACATCCAGCGCATCAACATCCCGATTATATTCTTCACGTTCCGTCTCAATCTCCAATCTTACACGTTCAATTTCATCATACAAAGCACTAATCTCGCTTCTGAGTTTCTCAAACGGTGCTTCATAGGTCTTGTACATTTCAACAATCTGCCCTCGATTTTTAAAAAACTTCGCGTAATGTTTTTCCAGACCTTCTGGCAATTCCGCCAACTTCGTCCCCGCTCGCGTATAGACTTCTTCAATCTCATCCTCCGTATCGTAAGTCTCCAACTCTTCGCCAAACCATTCCGCATTCTGCTCTCGTACCTCGTTCAACCAACCTTTAACTTCTTCTCGCTCAATCGTTCCCATTCTCTCCCAAACCGCATGCAACAACTCATGCGCCGCAGTCACCTTATTCGCCAAAGCCAACTGCTCATCCGTAATCCGATAGATATAGATCTGTCCATCCGCATAACACCCCAAAACGCTCACATCGCTATTATGCTCACCGCAGCTCTCATTAAAACCAGCTGCATCCTTTACTGCTGGTCGCGTTGCCGCAAATATCCTGCGCCCTGTTCCCGTTAATTCCAACGACTCTTCAATTTCTTGCACCGCAGCGTCTGGACTATACCCTAACCCCTTCCAAAAGTCCCACACCACAGTCTGATCCAGCAAACAGCCTATCGCGACTACTACTACAATCACGATCCACCATTGCTGCTGCCAAAACCCAGCTTTTTTCTTTGATCTTTCGGTTGTTATCGCTTCCCCGCCACTATTATTCATGTACTACCTTTATCTCTAATTCGTCTTTACTCCCTCGTCGCATTTTCACATCCATAATATCCCCTGGCTCCACTCTCCCCGCCACAATCTCCTCTGCGATCAATGACTCTACCTTATCCTCAATCATTCTCCTCAATGGACGCGCTCCATTCTTTGGATCGTACCCCTCTTCAATCAAATAATCCTTCACTTTCTGATCCAACTTCAACCCCAACTTCTTCGTCGCCAGTCTCTTTTTCAACTCTTCCACCAAGTTATCAAAAATCTTCTCTACATTCTCACGTGTCAATGCATGGAACACCATAATTCCATCTAGTCGATTGATCAGCTCCGGCTTCATCACTTTCTTTAGCGCCCGCATTGCTGCTGCCTTACTTACCTCATACTCTGCACCCAATTCCCGCTTTTCTTTCGCTCCTTTTGCTACAAAACCCAATTCACTTTCGCGATACATCTCATTTGCCCCCAAATTCGATGTCAAAATCACGATCGTATTATTAAACTTCACCTTTGTTCCCTGACCATCCGTCAATTCTCCATCTTCCAAAATCTGCAACAACATATTAAACACATCTGGATGCGCTTTTTCAATCTCGTCAAACAATACTACCGCGTAAGGTTTTCGCCGCACACTCTCCGTCAACTTTCCTCCATCTTCATAACCAACATACCCCGCCGGCGCCCCCACCAAACGTGAAACATTATGTTTCTCGCCAAATTCACTCATGTCGATCTTAATCAGGGCATTTTCTCCCCCAAACACCTCACGCGCCACCACTCGCGCAAGTTCCGTCTTTCCAACTCCAGTCGGCCCCATAAAGAGAAACGAACCAATCGGTCTCTTCGGGTCTGCAATCCCGCTTCGCCCCCGCCGAATCGCCTTTGCTACTATCTTAATCGCCTCATTCTGTCCTACGACACTCTTCTTCAAATGCCCTTCCAAACCGCCCAGCAATTCCAATTCACTCCCATGTACTTTCGCTACTGGAATCCCCGTCTTCAAGCTCACCGCCAGCGCCAAATCATCTTCCGTCAATACGGGCTTCTCATCGCTTTTATCTTTTTCGAGTTCTTGCAGTCGCTTCTTTGCTTTTTCAGCCTCCGTCTTACACAAAGCCGCCGCCTCAAAATCTTCTCTATCCGCCATCTCCGCCATTTTATCTTCGGCTTCTTTAAGCTGCACTTTCAACTTCTTGTATTCGCCGCCACCTTTTTTGTCCGCCGCCACCTTGCTAATTGCTGCCGCCTCGTCAATCACATCAATCACCTTATCCGGCATAAAACGATCATTGATATAGCGTCCCGACATGTTAATTGCTACTTCCAACATCTCATCCGGGATCTCTACGCCATGATGTTTTTCGTAATGTCGCCTAACCCCTTTCAAAATCTTCAGAGTTACCTCTGCGCTCGGCTCCTCGACCATCACCGTCTGGAACCTTCGGCTCAAAGCCTTATCTTTTTCGATATGCTTGCGATATTCATCCATCGTCGTCGCGCCAATCAACTGTATTTGTCCACGCGCAAGTGCCGGCTTCAAAATATTCGCCGCATCCATCGAACCTTCCCCTGCCCCCGCCCCCATCAAAAGGTGCAGCTCGTCAATAAACAAAATTACATCTTCATTTTCGATCGCCTCGTCAATCACCCCCTTAATTCGCTCTTCAAACTCTCCCCGAAACTTCGTTCCCGCCACCATCGTCGAAAGATCCACCTGTATAATTCGCTTCCCGATCAAAACTCCAGGCACATCATTATTCACCATTCGTTCCGCCAAACCTTCAACAATCGCTGTCTTTCCCACTCCTGCCTCACCGATCAACACCGGATTCGACTTCGTTCGTCGACTAAGTACAGTCACAGTCCGCTCAATCTCACGTTCGCGACCAATCACCGTGTCCAACTTGTCGTCTTTCGCCAAATCCGTCAAATCCGTACCAAACCGCTTCAACCACTTCAATGGCTTACGTTTATAATCTTTTTTCTTCTGCTGATTTTGCTCACGCTGCATCTGCATCGTCATCTCTGTGTCTAGTACATCAACGACCTCCTCACCATCTACCCCCATTTTCGCAAGCAACACCGCACCTCGCGAATTTGTCTGACAAAGCAAAGCATACAGCAAATACTCCGTGCCAATTACTTTTACCCCCTTCTCCATCGCATAATGGCTCGCCATTCGTATCGTTAATACAGCCGCCTCCGACAGCGACATCATTGCCATCGCTGAGTTTCCATTCACCTCTACCGCCTCTTGATCCAAAGCCTTTTCTGCTCGATCCAATGTCACACCATAACTCGCCAAAACCCTCGCCCCCATTGATACATCTTGCGACAAAATCCCCAGCAATATATGCTCAGTCCCCATGTAACCATTATTGTATTTCTTACTAAAAAGATCTGCCTTTTGCAACGCAAAGCGCGCATTTTCCGACAGTTGATTCATCATTTCACTAAAATCGCTATCCATTTTTACCTCGCTCAGATTACTTTATTATAACTCATTCCGCCCACTTTTCCGAGCTTTGTTTTCATTTTATCAAATTAGCACTCATTTGTAAAGAGTGCTAAAAAGGTCTACCGCAGTAGACCTCTCATCCCCAAACTAAACAACCATGATAGTGGCCCAACCTTAGCAGAAGTCATGACAAACATTCGTTTGCTGCCCTACGAAGTCAATGCGGCCTTTGATCGCTGTGGTCGTAAAATTTACGAGCATACATCGCATCGTAAGTGTAGCGACGTTACAGCTGTACCAATTGCCTATGTTCCACATATACATCTCTTGGTGCATAATCACCCAGACGGCCATACTTTCTCGGCGATAGATCTGTACACCGCCTATAATGTTGATGCCGCCGTGTTAATGGTAGTTACGCCTATTCATAATTACACGCCCTTTCGACCTAGCAGTGGTTGGCCCAGTCATAAAGATTGGATTGAGGAATATGACGATATCGTCTTGATGCTGTCACACAATCATCGTTATAACGATAACACTCGAGCCATTCAGCATCGTGCCCTTTCACAGGTTGCAGAACATTATGGCATAAAATACCTCATGGATACTACAGCAACATCATAAGCCATTCACTATCGACAACTCCAGCCGCTCTCAATTCCGAGAGCGGCTCGCTTTTGTCCGTAGTGGTAACGTTTCTTTATACTATGGCGTCGTCGGCAATGTTGGTGACGAGTCTACTCTTCGGTCATATAACTCTGCTTCGGCTACTAATGCCTACGTCTTGTATTCGCTTTCTACTGTTGTCGATCCGTCGAACAACAGCCCTCGTTGGTATGCTTTCCCCCTCCGCTGCCTCTACCTAGGTAGTGTTTGATGGAGGGATCCCCAACATCATCTCTCTACCCTTAGCTTTTGTCCGTAGTGGAAATGTTGCTCTTTACGACGGTGAAGTCTACGCCGTTGGCAATAATCTCTATAGTGGGTCACGTACGGCTAGGTCTGCTTCTGATGTCTACTACTTGGGCGTGGCTCCCACTGAAGTCTACCTGTCAGGTTACCTAGATCGTTGGTTTGGTTTCCCCCTCCGCTGGCCCTCCAACATCATCTCCCTACCCTTAGCTTTTGTCCGTAGTGGGTGGGTAGATATCG
>CAOQYN010000021.1 GCA_948514425.1 uncultured Candidatus Saccharibacteria bacterium | reverse complement strand
CTTGCCGAGAATGAAAAATTTGCTCTTTCGATTTTGGGCGAAACTGCTGACCCAGAAATTATTCAAACTTTCGGCTTTAATTGCTCTAAAGATTGTGACAAATTTACAAAATGTAAGACCGAAAAAATTGATAGCATACCCGTTATTAAAGATTCACTTGGATACTTGCTCTTTGAAAAGGTTGATGCAATTGATACTGATACGCATACTTTATATATAGGCCGTATGGTTGAAGGCGACGTTTTTTCGGATGCTATGCCTATGAGTTATGCTTATTATCAAGCACACAAAGGTAAGCTCACGCGGGCAACTAGCGAACAGGGAAAGACAGCCTGGATTTGTACGGCGTGCGGTTATATTTATTATGGCGACGAAGTGCCGGATGACTACAAATGTCCTCTCTGTGGACTTGGAAAAAGCTATTTTAAGAAAGTTGATTCATGAAAATCGAAAAATTTAGCATCAGAAGCCAACACGATGGTCTTAGTCTAGGCGTCAGCATATGTATTCCAGAAAAACCAGTCGGAATCTTGCAGCTCGTGCATGGCATGGCCGAACATCGTGAACGCTATCATGAGTTTATGGAATACTGCGCTCAGCAAGGGCTCGTCGTAATGATCCATGATCACCGTGGCCATGGCGCAAGCGTAAAATCTGACGAAGATTATGGCTACTTCTATCAAGATGGCGTAAAAGGTGTAGTTGATGACGTGCATCAGATAACGGTGTATCTGCATGAACGTTTTCCAGATCTCCCCCTAACGCTTTTTGGGCATAGTATGGGATCATTGATTGTGAGGTGCTACATGAAGCAGTACGATTCTGATATAGATAAACTAGTTGTTTGCGGTTCGCCTAGCAAACGGGTGGGTTCTGGCATCGGAAAAATGATCGCAAGATTTTTGCAAATTTTCCAAGGCGCCAAACATCGTAGTAAGTTTGTCAATCGCCTAGCTTTTGGTGGATATAATCAAAGATCAGCCAAATTAGCACGCCAGAATGGTCACAAAATCAACCTAGAAAAACACTATCCTACGCCAAATTCTTGGATAGTCAGCAACCCCGCCATAGTAGCAGCCTATGACGCTGACCCGCGCGACGGTTTTACGTTCACTTTGAATGGGTTTGAAACTCTGTTTGGCTTAATACAACGCGCTTATAGCTCAAAAGGATGGCTAGTAGCAAACCCTCAAGCGCCAATCTTCTTCATTTCGGGTGCGGATGATCCTTGCTTGATTAGCCATAAAGATTTTGAAAAAGCTGTCAACTTCATGCGTAGAATAGGATATCAAAATGTCCACAGCAAGCTCTACCCTGGCATGCGCCACGAGATTCTTAATGAGCGCCATAAGAGACAAGTTTGGGAAGATGTCGTCAATTTTATCCGTTAGTAGACAAAAAACTTTAATCCCCTTATACTAAATTTATGGCGAATTTTTATAACCAGACCGTAAAAGCTACTTTGGCGGAGTTTTCGGTCAACCCCGAATCCGGTCTAACGCAAAAGGAAGTTTTAAGACGTCGTGAAAAATACGGTAAAAATTCACTTCATGTACGTGAAACTCCGATTTGGCGCAAGCTCATTGAACCTTTTATGGATGTGTTTATGCTTATTTTGCTTGCGGCTCTTATCCTGTCTGCGATACAGCAAGATTGGATTGAGACTATTGCTATAGGTGTCATTATCGTTGCCGATGCTTTAATCTACTATGTGCAACGCTTTTCAACAGACCGCATCTTGCGCTCTCTACAAAATAGCACGCGCCAATCTGTAGCCGTAATACGTGATGGCGTTGAGCAGACACTGGATGCGACTGAACTTGTACCCGGAGATATTGTGATTTTACGCGAGGGGGATCGTATTCCAGCAGACGGACGCATTGTTAAAGAATCTGGCTTACTTGCCGATGAAGCGATGCTCACGGGCGAATCTGAAGCCATTGCGAAAGATGCGCGCGCGATTGCTGGAATGAAAAAAGTCTACGAGCAACGCAACATGGTTTTTCAGGCGCTTTCGTTTTGACGGGCAGCGGGCGCTTCATCGTCACGGCTACCGGCGACAATACGGAATATGGTCGGATCGCTTCGCTCGCCTCTTCGGCTGAAGAAAGCAGCCCAATTTCTGAAAAGATTAATAAACTGGTAGTTAAGATTGCGGTCGTGGTAGTTACACTCGCCGCTATCGTTTTGATTATTCAGCTAATTGACGGTATTGAGGTTCTAAGCGCTCTCAAATTCACTCTCGCCATGATTGTTTCGGCTATACCAGAGGGTCTACCAATTGCAATTTCAATTATCCTTGCCCTATGTGCTAAACGTATGGCACGCGAACATGCTCTCATCAAAGAACTCAAGGCTATCGAATCAATCGGTATTGTCACCACAATCGCTAGCGATAAAACTGGTACGCTCACTGAAAATCGTCTTGAGCTGCGTGAAATCTGGCCCTTGGTCGGGATTGCTGGGTTTCGTAAACAACTTGCTCGCACTGCTCTTTGCGAAGCCGCACTAATTGATGCTGCGGGTGGTACGACACCGGCTGATCCACTCGATGTCTCGATTGTTGATTATCTCTCCGTAAACCAAATCGATTGTAGTAAGTTGGGAGCGTTGCGTTCCTATGCTTTTGATCAAAATCTCAAACTATCTGGAAATCTGTATCGCGGCACGGATGGTAAGCTCGAATTGGCATTAAAAGGCGCTCCAGAAACCATCATCAATCGATCTAAACTTACTGTTGCTGAGCGAGAAAAAATTGAGCTCAAGCTAACAGAGCTAGCTAACAAAGGGTATAAGGTGATAGCTATCGCTAGTGGAAAAATCAAAAGCGAAATCAATGAACTCGGTCGTTTGAATAAGGATGATAAATTCCAGTTCGAAGGTTTTATTGCTGTCGCTGATACTATTCGCACTGAAGCCACACACTCAATCAAACAAAACGCCCGTATGGGTGTAAAAACCAAAATGGTTACTGGTGATCATGCAGGCACGGCTTATGCTATTGGTCGTGAGCTTGGGCTAGTTGATGATGTTTCGGAAGTACTTGATTGTTCAAAGCTGGGCAACATTACCGACGATGATCTTACTGATATGGTGAAAAATATTACTGTTTTTGCACGCGTAACGCCTGAAGACAAGTTTCGAATTCTAAAAGCCATCAAACAGAACGAAGTTTGCGCTATGACGGGTGATGGCGTTAACGATGTCCCAGCACTCGTTGGCGCACATGTCGGTATTGCCATGGGCGATTCCCCGAGCGTTGTACAAGATGCTAGCGATATTGTACTACTAGATAACAATTTTAAAAATATTACCGAAGCAATTCGCGAAAGCCGCACTGTACTTGCCAACATTCGCCGTATGCTCGGCTATCTTCTTGCGACCAACGCCGGGGAAGCTCTAACTATGATCGGCTCACTTGTCTTTTTTGGCGAACAAATGCTGGCTCCAATTCAAATCTTATGGATCAACCTCGTCACAGACTCTCTTATGGTGATCCCGCTTGGGCTTGAGCCAGATGAAGCTAAAATTTTACGTCAAAAACCACAGTCTAAAGACGCTCCTATCTTATCTACCAGCATGATTGTGCGCATGATTATTATTGCAGTATTAATGGCTGGATTGACGCTTGGAACATACTTCATCTCCAAGCTAGTCTTAGGGTCTGCCGAACAAGCCAATACTCTTGCCTTCACTGCCTTAGTTGTCATGCAATGGAGCAGCGCAATATCGGCTCGTGGTCTATACGAATCAGCTTGGCAACGACTCAAAGTTCGACATCACAGTTTTTGGTGGGCCTTATTGGTTGCAATTTTGCTTCAGATTTCGGCAGTCTTTGGGCCGCTTGCGGTTCTGACTGGTACTGTTAATACGCCAATTTCGGCTATTATCCTCACGGCTATAATTGCATTCGTCGTGCCATTACTTGTGATTGAGGGCTATAAGCGCCTTCAAACTCAAGATTAGTCATAAGCATTATCGTTGTAATTAATACAACACATTTTACATTGACACCCCACATCTAGTGTCTTAAAATGAGTATAGACACTACATATAGCGTCAGACAATAAATTACAACAATCAAAAATAAAAATATTCACTAGGTACAAAAGAGGAGGTAATATTTTTTATGTTCAAAAAAATTGTGAAGCGGGATGGGAAAATTGCGAATTTTGATCCTGAAAAAATTACTGATGCAATCGCGAAAGCCGGCCTCGTGACGGAAGAATTCAAGTATGACCGCGCTAAGCAACTTTCCGAAAAAGCATTGAAGCGGGCTGCGGATACTATCAAGCAGCGCACGCCAAGCGTTGAGCAGATCCAAGACATTGTCGAGCAGATTCTCATGGAATCAGCTTTTAAGAAAACTGCCAAAGAATACATTACTTATCGCCAAGAGCGCAATCGTGTTCGTGAAGCAAAAAGCAACTTAATGAATATCTATAAGACGATCGCAATCGCCGATGCGTCTGAAGATTCCGATGTTAAGCGCAGTAACGCCAATGTTGATGGTAACTCCGCCATGGGGAAGATGTTGCAGTTTGGTGCTGAGGGATCGAAAATCTTTGCCAAGACTTTGCTAATGAAGCCAGAGTATGCAAAAGCACACGATGATGGTGAAATCCATGTCCATGATTTAGATTTTTATGCTACTGGCACTCTGACCTGTTGTCAGACCGATCCTTTACAGCTGTTTGCCGACGGTGGATTTAATACCGGACATGGTCATCTGCGTACGCCAAATAGTATTGGTAGTTATGGCGCACTTGCTGCCATTATCCTTCAAGCCAATCAAAACGAGCAACATGGCGGTCAAAGTATTCCAAACTTTGATTATGCTATGGCCCCAGGCGTCAATAAAAGCTTCCGTAAAGCCCTCAATCGCGCTATTCGTCAATATAATAGATTTAGCGGCAATAAAGAGTTGACAGTTAAAATTCCAGAAAATCTCGAATATGGCGACGAAAAAGCATTGAAGAAATTAAAACTCCCAGCCGACATTATTGAAAGTGCAAACGAAGATGTGGAACGTCAGACTTTTCAGGCTATGGAGGGTTTCATTCATAACCTGAACACAATGCATAGTCGCGCAGGCGCACAGGTGCCATTTACCAGCATCAATTTCGGTACCGATACAACCGAAGCTGGACGGCTGGTTAGCAAATGCTTACTCGAAGCTACTGAGGACGGTCTTGGGCATGGCGAGACGCCAATCTTCCCGATCTCGATTTTCAAAGTCAAAGAAGGTGTAAACTACAACCCCGAAGACCCAAACTATGATCTATTCAAAAAGAGCATGGAAGTTTCTGCAAAAAGGCTTTTCCCTAATTTTGTCTTCATCGATGCTCCGTTTAATCTAAAAGACTATAAGCCTGGCGACTATCGCACTGAGATTGCCACCATGGGCTGCCGCACACGTGTCTTTGGTAGCATTTTCCCAGAAAGCAACGGGATCTCTACTGGCCGTGGGAATCTTAGTTTTACAACTATTAACCTAGTTCGCCTTGGCATTAAACATGGTATTGCTCTTGGTGAACGCAAGGAGGCTGACTGGTCCGGTTTTTATAAAGAGCTTGATGAGAAGATGGATCTTGTTGCAGGAGAGCTTCTAGAGCGCTATGAGTTTCAGGCAAATCAGCATGTACGTAATTTTCCGTTTCTCATGGGTGAAGGCAACTGGTTTGGTAGCGAAAAACTAGGTTGGAATGATACTCTACACAACGTTATCAAACACGGCACCCTCAGTATCGGCTTTATCGGTCTCGCGGAATGTCTTGTTGCTATGACTGGTAAACATCACGGTGAGGATGAAGAATCACGCGAACTTGGTCTTGATATTATTACTCACATGCGCGAGCGCTGTGATGAGTATAGTAAAAAGTACAAGCTTAACTTCACCCTACTTGCAACACCCGCCGAAGGTTTGGCTGGTAGATTTACAAAAATCGATCGTCGAGAATACGGCGCAATTAAAAATGTTTGTGATCGTGATTATTATACAAATAGTTTTCACGTTCCGGTTTACTATCCAATCGGTGCCTTTGAAAAAATTGAAATCGAAGCACCATACCACGCGCTTTGTAATGCCGGACACATTACCTACATTGAATTAGATGGTAATCCTAGTGATAACATCGAAGCCTTTGAAGCCGTAATTCGTAAAATGAAAGAAAGCGGTATTGGCTACGGCTCCGTCAACCATCCAGTTGACCGTGACCCAGTTTGTGGCTATTCTGGCATTATTGAAGGAGATCGCTGCCCAAGCTGTGGTCGAAAAGAGAGTGAAGGTGATGTAGCTTTTGAAAGATTGCGACGCATTACGGGGTATCTAGTAGGTAGCCTTGAGCGTTGGAATGACGGCAAGAAGGCTGAAGAACATGATCGTGTAAAACATGATGTAAAGTGCAATGTTGCTGGTGTCTATAATGCTGAAGAGAAAGCTGAACGTGAAGCAGCAAAGAAAAGTCGCAAAGCTATGACAGGAAAGAAATAATTGTGGCGGACGTATCGCAAAATTCCATTCCACAAGGCCAGATTCGACTATCTGGACCACTAGAACGCGACAACATTGTCAACGGGTACGGCCTTCGGGCCGTGCTCTGGACTCAAGGATGCGCTCGTCATTGTATGGGTTGCCAAAATCCCGAGACCTGGGATTTTAATGGTGGTATATTGGTCGATATTGCAGAAGTTAAAGCCAGACTAAAAGAATTTAAAGGTCAAGCCGGCATTACGTTCTGTGGCGGTGAGCCTTTTGAGCAGCCCGAACAATGCCTAGAAATTAGTCGCTGGTGTCGTAAGGAGCTAGGCTGGAATGTCTGGAGTTTTAGTGGATATATCTATGAAGACCTAAAAGAAGCTGGTGGTGCGAAATGGGAATTCCTCAAAAGTCTTGACGCCCTAATCGACGGTCCTTTTATTTTAGCCGAAAGAGATCTAACAATGAAATTTCGCGGCTCAAGGAACCAAAGACTACTGCATTTAGAATATGGTACTGGAAAAATTTTACGAATTGAGTAGACTTTATTTCGTACTGGCGCTTGCACTTCTGTTGAATATACTTTAAACTAGAATGAGTTAGGAGGTAATATGAATAATCTTAGTATGATAGCTTGCATCAGCTCAGATTATGGTCTAGGTCATGAAAATGATTTGTTGTGGCGCATTCCTGCCGATCAGAGATTTTTCCGTGAAACCACATTAGGCTCCATAGTAGTAATGGGAGCGCATACCTTTGCATCAATTGGTCGCCCATTACCCAAACGAAAAAACTATATCGTTACTCGCCACCCAGAGCGTTTTTCTGGAACACCAAATTCCGACTTGCAGTTTTTTTCTACTCTCGATGCACTTGAGGTGGCACTTGCAGATATTGAGGACGAAGTTTTTATCATTGGCGGCAGTTCTTTGTATCGACATTTCCTTCCTCTAGCCAAGCGTATTCTTCTAACTGAAGTTCAAGCAGTGCAGCCCGCTGACACTTATTTTCCGGGGTTTGACCACGACCTATATAATCGTTCTGTTTTGCAAACTGGAAATTATGATGATGTTAATTATGAAATCGTTGAATATAAAAGGAGGTAAATCATGGAGCAAACTACTAATTCTGATGCACAGACCCATAACGAACAATCCAACGAGCTGTCAGAGGCCCTAATGCAGGCTAAGATTGAGGAATTTCTTGGACGCTAAAATCACGTTAATCTAATTTATTATGCAGCAGTCCATAAGTTCAATCACCTCACCACGCCTTTATCTTGATAATGCGGCAACTGAAAAATTATTGCCAGTAGTTCAAGACGCTATGATTGCTGCTATGCAAGAAGATTTAGGCAACGCTGCCGCTCTGCATGCCGAAGGATGTTGTGCTCGCAGCTATATTGAAGATGCACGAGCCAAAGTGGCTCGATTGATTCACGCCCAGCCTTCTGAAATTATTTTTACCTCTGGAGGCACAGAGTCAAATAATACTATCATGGAGACTTTTCGTTCTCAACCCGTAGCCCTAAGTAGTATTGAGCATCCGTCAATTTTAGAGTCAGCCAAGGCGCGCGCAAGCCAGGTTGATTTTCTTCCCGTTGATTCTCTTGGTCGCGTCGATCCAAAGTTGATCGCCTATAAAAAATATTCACTAATCTCAGTCATGTTAGCTAATAATGAGTTAGGGACCATTGAGCCACTTGAAGAAATTGCTGCAAGTTGCCACGCCCAAGCAGATCATATCACATTCTTACATACTGACGCCACTCAGGCTATCAGCAAAATTAAGGTTGACGTCCAAGCGCTGGACGTAGATTATCTTAGCTTTTCCGCTCACAAAATTGGAGGACCGCTTGGTGTTGGCGTACTCTATGTTCGTCAAGGCGTACCGTTTCGTCCATTATTGCTGGGAGGGCATCAGGAATGCGGTCGTCGTGCTGGCACTAGCAATACTATAGGCATTATAGGTTTAGGTGCTGCTGCTGATTGGTGTTGGCAGGAATGGAGTTGTAAGCAATGGTCGAAAGTTGCTCTATTACGCGATGAGTTGTGTGAACGCATTTTGAACGAAGTTCCATACAGTAGCTGTAACTCTTCGATGCAAAATTGTCTACCCAACATTTTGAATGTTAGTTTTCAAGGCGCCGAAGGCGAAAGCATTCAGCTTTATCTTGATGCTGAAGGCATAGCGGTTGGGACTGGGTCAGCTTGTGCTGCTGGAGACTTACAGCCTAGCCATGTTATTATGGCGACGCAGCATGACGCCGAAGTAGCACACAGCAGCATTCGTTTTTCACTCCCACTTGATACTAAAAAATCCGACATCGACCGTGTTATGTCCGTATTACCGCAAATTGTCAAAAAATTACAAGGTATGAGTACGATTAAGCTAGGAGCTAAACATGGAAACTAAAAATAGAAGCTGGATATATTCCGACATCGTCAAAGAACACTTCTTGAACCCACGCAATTTCCTCATGGGTGATGAAGAATTGTATACATGTGACGCTGTCGGTATTGTTGGTAACCCAGTCTGCGGTGATCAAATGAAAATGTTTTTACGTGTCGAGCATGACACAATCATCGATTTGAAGTGGAAAACATATGGTTGTGCAAGCGCAATCGCTTCAACCTCGGCCCTGTCCGAACTCGCTAAGGGGAGGACATTGGATGCCGCATTAGCTATTGGTCCGAAAGAAATTGCTGGCTTCCTTGGTGGTTTGCCAGAACATAAGTTTCACTGTTCGGTACTTGGTCACGAAGCCCTAGCCGCAGCTATTAATGAATATCGCAAGAAAGCTTAAGTTGTGTAGTATAATAAAAACATGCATATACAGAGCCGTGCTGCCATGATAGTATTTAATTTTGTAATCGGGGTTCTTGCCGCGTTAGCTACATGGATTCAGTTTTTCAGTTTTGGCAATGATGCTTGGCGACTATTAGCGACATGGGTTGCTCTTATTGCGGCAATATATTACATCTTGAACGCCACCGCGGTACTTTTTAGTAAGCGCCGCATTATCGGTCTAGAGCTTTGCCCGGTATTGCAGGGTGGATTGATTGTCGCGGGTATCACCCTACTACTTATTCGCATTGTCTGCTATGCTATGGACAGTTATCTGCCTAGCGCAGGTCTAAATTTCCTACTAATCGATCTTATCCTGCCACTGTTTATGATTATGTCCTGGGTCATGTTTAGTATTAAAGGCAAGTGGCGAGTACACGATCCATTTTATTGGCTTGCTATGTTGACTGCATATTTTTGTGCAATTCTAGCCTCTGGTGAGTTCATGCCTCGTTCGGCGCGCATGATCTATCCGTATGAATTTCTCAATTATCCAAGTATCGGTATTGACACGATGCTGTGGTGGTTAGCAATTTTTGCGGCGGTTATCCTTATCGTTGGATACATTTTTTGGATTTTGGATTTTACCTTGAGCGGAAAACTCTCCAAATGCATTGTCTTGCCGAAAATCAAGACAGTTGTAATTGAAGAAGAGGTTGAGGATGAAGAATCCGAACCAGAAGTCGTGGAAAAACCAGAGGAGAAACCCGTTAAACTTGTAACTACTGGGTCGCGCAATCTGCCCGTGATAAGAGCACAGGCCGCCAAAAAAGCCCCCACTAAGCCAAGTTCTACTCAAGCAAAGAAAACGGATCAAAAGTCAACCCCGACTTCGTCAAATTCTTCTCAAAGCAAAACTAGCGATACTAAAAAGTCTTCAAGTAAAACCGAAAAGCCAACCAAAAATACTCAAACCACCGCTAATACTGCACCCGTTCGCATTATTGCTAAAATTAATATTGCCGATGAGAAACCGACCAGCGAAAAACCCGAGCAAAATACCACCCCAACCTCTCAGACCACCAAAAGGCAAAGTGAAAAAGCTCAGACTGATAAGCCGCAAAATTCCCAACTGAGTACAAACAAAAAATCAACTAATACATCTAAGCGTGAAGCTAAAGAGGAAAAATCTTAAGCTTGACTTATGTTGAATGTCACCTCATAGTCATCTTGACTTGTTAGAATAATCCTAGAACATCTAACAGAAGGAGAATATGAAGATACTAGAAGTTGAAAACCTTGTTAAAACATATGGCAAGGGCGAAAACAAAGTTCATGCTGTTGATCATGTCAGCTTTGCTGTCGAGGAGGGCGAATTTGTTGCTATCGTTGGTGCTAGTGGTTCAGGCAAATCAACCCTGCTGCACCTACTTGGTGGCGTCGATCGTCCGACTTCTGGCAAGGTCCTGATCAACGGTGAAGATATTTATCGACTTTCAAATGACGCGTTAGCGATTTTTCGCCGTCGTCAAGTAGGTATTATTTACCAATTCTATAATCTCATCCCAATTCTTAACGTTGTAGAAAATATTACGCTACCCTGCGATCTTGATGGGAAGAAGGTTGACCAAAAACGTCTTAAAAATTTGTTAGAAACACTTGGGCTAGAAGACCGTAAACGTCATCTTCCAAATCAGCTTTCTGGCGGCCAGCAACAACGCGTTTCGATTGGTCGCGCCTTGATTAATGATCCAGCAATTATTCTTGCCGATGAGCCAACTGGAAATCTTGACTCGAAATCCGGCGAAGAAATTATTGCTTTGATGAAGCTTTCTAATCAGAAGTTCCATCAAACTATCATCATGATTACGCACGACCTCGAAATTGCCAGTCAAGCTGATCGTGTGATTACTTTTGAAGATGGTAAGATTATTAAGGATGAACATACAAGGTAAAATATGAGAGTGCTTGAAAAGTTAACAATCGCAAGTTTGCGAGAAAATAAGCGACGTACACTGGTTACAGTTCTGGGTGTTATGCTTTCATCTGCGCTTATTCTAGCTGTTGTTGGTATGGTAACCAGTCTTCAGAAGATGATGATCGACTGGACGATTGCGGATATTGGAGACTATCATGAAATGTATGAAGAAGTTCCAGTTGAAAATCTAAAATATCTTGAAGACAACGTCCATGTAGAAAAATATTTTTACTCTAATCCCCTGAATCGAAATGAGCTTGGTGATGATGTAGAAACTTACGAACTTTATCAACAAATGCCTTATAAAGCCAAACAATATCAACCACTTGAGACGCTTCCTCCTAGTGCAGACGGTAAATATAATATCTATGTGCGTTACGACCAGCCCAAAAATTATGAGCAAATCCGCACAAATATTCTTGAGACGCTCGCCGCTAATGGCACAAAGGATATTAATGTCCGAACCAATGATGAATTATTGCGCTACGAGGGCGTCATGGGCGATAGCGCGCTGTCGGTCTTATACGGATTGGCCACCATAGTAATTGGAATTATAGTAGTTACTAGCATTTTTGTAATTCGTAATAGTTTTAGTATTTCCGCGACTGAACGCTCTCGTCAGTTCGGTATGCTATCCAGTGTTGGTGCCACCCCACGCCAAATTCGTCAAAATGTGCTTTTTGAGGGATTAATCATCGCTGCACTTGGCATCCCGCTTGGCATTGCGCTTGGTGTCGTTGCTGTTTTAGTTTTAGTCATGGTAATGAACATCTTGTTGAGTGGCATGATGGTGACTAGTGTTGGCTTCGCTATGCCGTTATGGGTTTTTCCACTGGTGGTTGCACTAAGTCTAGCAACAGTTATACTTTCTAGCTTAATTCCTGCTATTCGCGCCAGTAAAATCTCTCCAATCGACGCGATTCGCGGCAGTAATGATACAAAGATTAAGGCGCGCAAGCTTCGGACTCCTGGTTTTATCCATAGTTTTTGGGGTATTGGCGGCGTAATCGCCTATAAAAACCTCAAGCGCAGTCGCAAAAAATATCGCACTACGGTGATTTCAATTGTCCTGTCTGTTGCAACTTTCGTTGGACTTTCCAGCTTTATTGATTATGGTCAAAAAACGGCTGGAACCATGTACAGTAACTCAGATATTGATTTAGTAGTAGGGGGCGGAGACATCGAACTATATCGGGACCTAGTGGACAAATTTAACATCAAAGATTATGCTTACTATGGTCGCGCAAATGTACTCGATACTAATCTATTATTTGCCAACGAATCTTACTTTAAAGAATTTGCCAAAACCGTTGGTATCAATACCCAAAACTATGATCAAGTCGTAATTTTCAACGATCTGGGCCTAGTTTCGGAAAATCCTGGCCAATATCGCATTGAGCGGATGCACCCAGATCTAGTTGATGGCGGTGAGCTAGAAATCGAGCTGCTCTCGGATTTTAATAGCACTGACATCACCATCGAAGCTTCACATAATGGCGATCACGTTTACCGTAATGTCCCCACGGCGGAGGGTGAAAAAATTAAGGTTAAAGTCACGAAAATAACCGACCAGAAACCAATTGGACTAGAAAACTCATACAACACCGTTATGCTTTTATCTGAAAATCACTCTCTACGCGACAAGATCGGGGTTGATTCTGACACGTATCAATTTTTCACCAAAAACGTTGAAGATGTAAAACCAATTATCTCTTACCTTGAAGAGGTTGAAGCGAGTGGTAAATACGAACAGCTTTTTTATGAAGATGTCAAAGAAATTGAGTCGCAATCCCGCCGTATTTTTCTCTTGATTAGTATTTTCCTCTATGGCTTTGTGATCGTCGTTACTTTAATCGGCGTCACCAATATCTTCAACACAATTACGACCAACATTGCCTTGCGTGCTAAAGAGTTTGCCATGCTTCGTTCGATTGGTATGACTGATCAAGAATTTAAGCATATGGTACGACTTGAAAGTTTAATGTATGCGGGTAAAGCATTATTTATCGGCTTACCCATCGGTTTCTTAATCTCTTATGGCATTTACAGGGCCGTCGCGGAGGCCATGGATTATGGTTACATTTTCCCATGGCTCGCTACCCTTATCTCTATTGTTGCGGTTGGTATACTAATCAGCATTATCATGAGATACTCCGTTAAGCAAGTCGAAAAGCAGAACATTATCGAGACGATTCGCGCCGATAATATCTAATATACTGTACGTTGTATGTACATTGTACATACAACGTACATACATTTGCATCTTCTAGTCAAAAGTAATATAATATTATTATGAATATCCTCCTCGTTGAAGATAATCCATTAACCGCTAAAGGTCTAACATATTTATTAGAACGCGAACATTATAATGTTGCGCTAGCGGACACGCTTTTGGCAGCGACTAGTCTGCTTTCTGCGCGTGAGTTTGATTTAGCCCTACTAGATGTTTCTCTTCCTGATGGCGAAAGTTATGACCTAGCGCATCAAATTCGCGCGCAACATCCAGAGATTGCCATTATCTTCCTAACAGCGCGTGACAATGAGGAGGATGCAGTTCATGGTTTGGAACTTGGAGCGGATGACTATATCTCTAAACCTTTCCGTAACCGAGAGTTGCTATTGCGCATTCGAAACGTACTAGCACGGCGCCATCTCGTATCAAATAATATACAAGTAGGCA
>CAOQYN010000020.1 GCA_948514425.1 uncultured Candidatus Saccharibacteria bacterium | reverse complement strand
CTAAATCCATTATAGCACATTTTTCAAAACTACAACACTTTTCTCTATCAAAATCATAAGCATCGCCCACAAAAAATGCCCCAGCTTCGGTCTACCAACCTCAGCCAAGGCTTTTCAGACTGACTATTCGTCCATTTCCGAACAGTCGTCTTCCTCCGCAAAACTCTCCAGCTCCGCTTCGGTCAGACGATGATAAAGTTCAAGAAACCCCTTCATCGTCGGCGCATAGCTCGTCGCATCGATCGCATACTCTGCCGACCAATCCTTTTGAACCTCGATGCATGATGCCCAAATCTCAGCCAAATACTGCAAATCCTTTCTTGCTTCAGTATTCAGCTCGGTCATACTTTCCAGAGCCTGCGACTCTAGCATCACCTGCGCACAGCATTTCAGTTGCCGTAATCCCGTCCTACAATCGTTACAAAAGAACCCTCTTAACCCTGGAATTTCTTCTGCTAGGGCAAAATTTCCTTTCGCCACTAGCTCCAGAGCTTCTTGGGTTCTCTCTTGGGCACGCATAAGACTCAATATCTCTAGCAAGCTCGCCAGACGCGCCATCGCAACCCCGTCAACATATCGCCTCCACGCTCTTCGCTGGCGCCACGCTGATATTCTTTCTCTGATTTCCATCAAATCCCCCCTTTAGTCAGTCAAAATGTCCATAGTAATACAGTTACTACTGCACCCTATACTTCCATTATACCACACATTATCAAAAAAGTCAATCCTAACCCCACCCCAACAACCTATCTACACTAGAACTTCCCTAAGAGCTTCTTTAATACTCCCGTCTTCTTCTCTTTTTTTGTATATTTCATCGATTTTCGTCCTTGTGCATGACAATGGCCACCCTCCACTGACATCAGCATCAGCCCCACCGCTGTTGCATATTCCGGCTTCAAAACTGCCTCTGCTACCCCGCTCAATCCAGCTGGCACCCCCACCTTCACTGAAGTCTGCAACGTTTCCCTAACAAACTTATCCAAATCTCGCATCTTCGCTCCACCGCCCGTCAAAACAATACCTTCAGGCAGCCTCTGTTCGTAATGTGCTTTTCGTAATTCCTTACGCACCAACGTCAAAATCTCGTCCAATCGCGCCTGCACCACCTCATCAATCTGACTCCGTTCAAACCGTATCTCTTTCCCTTTCCATCGAATCACCACTGGGCTATCCACCGCTCCAAAATTTCCCGTTGCGAAGCGCCGTTTAATCTCTTCTGCCACCTCAGTATCAATCGCCAGCATCACCGCAAGATCATTTGTAATATTATTTGACCCTACCGGCACCACCCCAATATATTGCAAATCATTCTCTTCAAATACTGCTACGCTCGTCGTCGCCGCACCGATATCTACGACCGCTACTCCATTTTCCTTTTGCCGCTCCGACAATACTGCTCGAGCCGCCGCCACAACGCTCGGAACAATCCGTTGCGGTGTCACATTCGCCCCTTCTGCCGCCCGTCGCAAATTCTCGTAATTCGGCGCCAAAGTCGAGACTACATTCGCTTTCATCTCCAACCGCAATCCAGTCATCCCCAACGGATCCTTAATTCCGCCCTGCTCATCCAACATATACTGCAATGGTACAACATCCAAAACTTCCTGATTTGCCGGAATTCTCCCCTGAAGCGCCACATCCTCCACCCGCGCTAAATCATTCTCGTTAATCTCATGTTCCATCGCCCCCGTCGTAATCATACCTTCAGTTCGCGTCGACACAATCGCTGCCCCATTAATAGAAATTGTCGCCGAATTCACCTCATATCCGCTCATCCGTTCCACTTCGCCGAGCATGCGATCAATCGCCTGTGCCGGCCCTGAAAGATTTGCCACCACACCCCGTCGCATCCCCGAATTCGCCGCCTCAGCATACCCGATCACATTTAAGTTCCCCCCGCCCGAAATACTCGCCACCACTGCCCGCACGTGAGCCGTACCCACGTCCAAACCAACAGCATAGCGCGAAATTTCATCCATAAGCTTATTATAACGTAGTTTTCCAGTTTTTCAACACAAAAATAACCCTGGTCTACCCAGGGTTATTACCTAATTCAGAAAACCCAACTCCTTCATCTTAACTATCACCTCTTTCGCTTGTTTCTCATCCATTATTTCGGATAACTTATTTCTCTTATAGCACCAATACAAATCATAGGCGCTATCTATGCGACTTGCCCACCGATCACGACCATCATTCCATCGACTTATAGCGTAGTATGCCTTAACGGATAACTCCATATCATCAATACTCATCAAAGCCATCCGACTTGGAAGTAATTTCCTGTCAACCATCTTCTGTTTACTCTGATCCTCTTCTCTAGCAACTTCCACTCCCCAAGTACGCATCAACTGCTCCGCCAAATCATTCGCAGCGTGCCACCCAAAGTTCCTAGTCCTCTCAACTATATCCGACATAGGATGCGATATAATCTCAGCGACTGTCGTAAGCCCTCTTCTACACAACCCTTTATACGTCCTTACTTCAAGCTCTAACGTATCGATGCCTATTGTTTCCAAAAACCCCGCTGCGTTCTTTGATAATTCATCCTGCAACGAGTCATCATCTTCTAGGACTTCATTCTCCATCTCCTCAATCTTCTGCATAAGTTCCTGATTCAGGAGCTTAAGAGAATCATTCTCTTTGCTCACTCGGCTACACTCATCTTTCAGCTCTTCAACTCGCCGCGACAAATCTTCATTCATTAATTTTAATTCAGAAAGCTCTTTCTTCGAACCGTCAATTATCCTAAGAAAATTCTTCATCAGGTTCTCCTCCTCTTTTAATTTTAAAGTACTACATTACGTCTAAACTTCAAACGCAACTCCAACTACTGCAATTATAGCATACATTATCATAAAAGTCAATAGTATCTACACTTTTACTCCAATCTTTCCATAACCCAACAATAAAAAACTGGCGCAGGATCACATCCTGCGCCCATCTGGCAATGCCAGAAATATAAAGTGCTATCCAGCCGAGAGACATGACTCCTTAGAGTCCGCTTCAGCGGTTTCCTTCTTACGCTGAGCCTCCACAACTTCACGATACTCACGATAAGCGTCTATTCCGTCTGCGAAGCTTAGCCCTGCTGCCAGCTTCAACGTCACTCCAGACTGCGCAAAACGCGCACCATTTACGAAATATTCCGCTTCAAACTGGTGTTCGGCAGTCCCGTCCGTCAAAACTTTTGGATCGCCTAGCAGCGTCATTACCTCCATGATTTTGTTGGTGAAAATCGGTTCAATACACCAAATCCCCACCTCTTGGCAAAATTCCGCTTGTTCCGAGGAAACCTCCCCGCTATTTCTTAATTTAGAGATAAACTCTGACATTTACCTCTCCCCCTTTCTTTTTCTTAAGCCAGCCAACGCCAGCCCATACCTCCATTATAGCACACTTCATCATAAAAGTCAATACTATTTACGCCTATTCCGCCAGCGTCAACACTTCGCATCCCCCCTCAGTCACCAACACCGTATGTTCACAGTGACACCCAATACTCCCATCTTTCATTCTCACCGTCCAATTACTACTTTTATCAACATAATTTGCTGGTTTTCCAAGACAAGACATCGGCTCAATACAAATCGTATCTCCCACTTTTAGCGTATATCCATGCCCCCTAGAACTATAATTTGGAATATCTGGTCGCATATGCATCTCTTTGCCAATTCCATGCCCTACATAATTCTCAATCACACCCAATTTTCCCGCTCTCAATACTTTTTCTACAGCATAACCAATATCACCAGTCTTCGCTCCCGCTTTCACAACATCAATACCCGCCCACATTGCGCGCTCAGTAGTTTTAATCATCTGTTTTACCGCTGGCGACCCCTTATCCCCCACAATCATCGTAAACGCAGAATCCGTATAATACCCCTCATATAATACATCTAGATCAAAACTCACCTTATCCCCCTCTTCAAACTCATAATCCGTTGGCGCCCCATGGACCAATTCATCATTCACTGAAATACAAATCGCCCCTGGGAACGGCTCCTCAAGATAATCATATGCCACTTTTGCCCCACGCTCTTCGATCGTCTTTCTCACCCAAGCGTCAACTTCCTTCCCAGTCATTCCAGGTTTTACATACGCCTTCAAATCTCTCAACACACCCCCCAAAATCTTCCCCCCTGCCCGCATTGCCTTAATTTTTGTTTCTAGGTCTTCTGGTTCTCTCTGTACAAATAATTTATTCATTTTCTACCTCTGTTATTATCACTTTCCCTCACAGTTTTACACATTGTTTTCCACAGACCATTTCTCTTTCGCCACCGCCAACGCATCATTAATCCTCCAGGCTACCTCTTCAACTGTACCCATACCATCCACATCCAAAATTTTCACATTCTTCTCTGTTAGTGTTTTGCAAACTGTATAAATATTTTGTTCAACCACTCGAAAACGCTCCTCAATCGCCTCCCGACTCGCATCGTCCGCTCTTCCTCGCGCCATCAGTCTCCGAAACAACTCATCCTTCGACACGACAATCCGCACCACCGCCTCAATCTGATCTGCTATATGATCACGAACCCACTCCGCTTGCAGCACCGTACGCGGATAACCATCCAACACGATATCCTTACCTTCCGCCATAACCCCCTTAATCGCCTCCGCCATCAAAGGAATCGTCAAACTATCATCTACCAACTCCCCTCGTCGTTGTATCTCGTGAATCTCTTCGTTCGGTGTATCACGCAGTACTTGCCCCGCCGACAACCACACCCCACCTCGAAATTTCGCTAAAATTTGCCCCTGCGTACTCTTTCCGCTCCCCGCCAAGCCCATCAAAATAATCATGTCCTTATTATACTACAAAATAGGGGTTGTGAATTAACAAAAAATTTGTTATAATGACAACAATATGGCAATCAAAGTAACTAGAAAAGATCAGAACGAGGCTAATGAAAACCTCATTCGCCGTTTCAATCGCAAGGTCCTTCAGAGTGGCATTATGCCTTTGAAAAAATCGCAAATGCGCTTTTCGAAACCAATTTCAAAGCGCGAACGCCGCAGCAAGGCCATCATCCGCGAGATTCGTCGCTCCGAAAAGGCCGAACGCATGCGCCTCGGCCTCAAATAACATAATGACCTCTAGCGAGGTCATTATTTTTTACATTGACTATAATTAATAGTGACGGCTAGAGGGTGTTTTTGTAACCATAGTCGCCAGTTTATAATACTGCTAATTTCAAAATTCTCCCCTCCGCACTCCGAATTCCCCGAAACTCATTTTCTACCAACTGAGCCCACACATTTACCGTTTCTCCACCCCGCAACTTCAAATATTCTTCTGGCGCCCGAAATCGCACCAATTTCATGCTTTTACCATGTTGATCCCAAACAACCAACCGCAAATGCTCGCCTTCTGCACCCATCTTTGACGCCTCTACCACCCTCACCTCCTTGAGCAAAAACACCGGCTCAGCATTTCCTTCCCCAAACGGCTCTAATTTTCTTAACTCCTCTAATAATTCCAACGACAAATCTTCAAATTCCCGCGTCACCAGATCCTCATGTACTCCCAAAAATCTTTCTTGTTCTACCAGACCCAAATCTTGATAATACACATTCACCGCCCGCCGAAAATCCTCTAGCCGTTCCTTCTCCACTTTTAGCCCACAAGCCTCCGCATGCCCACCGCCTCCGATAATATATTCACCACACACAGACAAAGCCTCTGCCAAATTAAATTCACCAAAACTTCGCCCCGACCCCTTCAAAACGCCATCTGTCTCCGATAAAACAAATGCCGGTCGTTTATATTCTTCGACCAATTTCCCCGCAATGATCCCCAATACCCCTTCGTGCCATTTCCCCTCCACCACAATCACTGGCTCTTCCCCCACCCCTCGTTCCTCAATTTCGATAGTCGCCTCGACTTGCTGCCCGCGCCTCTGTTCATTCAAGCGATTTAGTATCAACGCCAAACTCGCCGCCTCTGTTCGCGATTCTGCCATCAGCAACCTCAAAGCATGCTCCGCTGTCTCCATTCTCCCCGCGGCATTCAACCTTGGCCCCAGCTGGAATCCTATCGCTTCTCCCCCTATTCGCTTTGTTCCTGCCACCCTCATTAACTCTTTTAGTCCCGGTCGTCGCGTTTTTGCTAAAACTTTCATCCCATAATAGCACAGTCTTCGGTTCTCCCCCGTCATTCGCATACTATCACATACCGTGCCAATCAATACCAAATCAAGCAGCCATTTTTCCTGCCCCGCCGCTATCAACCCTGCTCCTACTAGACCCTGAGCCACCTTAAAAGCCACTCCAGCTCCCGCTAGCTCTCGCAGCTCTCCCACGGCTCTCTCAATTTCTCGCTCCTCTCGCGGCCTCCTAGACCCCTCTGTGGCCACTTTTACAGCCTTCATTGCTTCTCTTGCACACTCCAATACATCTCCACGCTTCGGATTCACCACCGCCACCGCCCCCGGCAACGTCTCCCCGCACTCGTGATGATCCGTCACGATCACCTCTACACCCTTTTTTTCTAAATCTGCAATAATCTCGTGGTTTCGGCTTCCGCAATCAACCGTTACCACTAGATTCACCCCTAATCCTTCCACTCGCTGTATAACTTTTTTACTCATGCCATAACCATCCAAAAATCGGTTTGGCAACATCACGTCTATCTCTTTCACCCCTGCAAGCCTCAAGGTATCGTGCATCACCGTACTCGCCGTCACTCCATCAACGTCGTAATCTCCATAAATTAACACCTTTTCACCCCTCTGCGCTGCCAATTTTATCCGCGCCACCGCCTTTGCCATATCAGGCATCAGCTCCGCACTCCAGCAATCTTCATACGATGGGTTCAAAAAACTCTCATCAAACTCCCGCACCCGCAGCAGCTCGTCAAATAACCTACTCACCCGATCGTCTTATCTGTCCGGTTGACTTTAGATTTCGACATCTGTTGCGACTTAATCACCATACTCTGCAACTCCTTCAGCAGAGGAAACTGCTTATTCATCTGATAAATTTTTGTATTCCCTTTCTGCGTCATTAGGAGAAAGCCCCCTCGCTCCAGCCGCTGTAATTCCCGCTGGATATTCCCCGGATCTTCTTTGATCAACTTCGATAACGCCCGCACATGTGTCTTAAAATCTGGATATTTCGCAAAAACCACAACTATCTTCCGTCGCACGCGTGATGTAATGAAAATATCTAGCATCTGTATTACCTCTCCTCTTACCTCTATTATACGCCTATGTTGTGATTTTTACAAGCTCCAAGCTCCAAGCTCCATTCTATTCCATTCAAAATCACCTACTAAACAAAAATATCTCCGAAGCTAAAGCTTCGGAGATTCCTAACATGTATGTTGCTATTCGGTAATATATGGCTTGTGGCAAATATCTACCGCAAGACTCTCAAACGACGCCAGCGATGACAAGCAGCGATATTGACTGTCATAAATCAAAAGATCGCCCACATCACGTCCAGCAAGCTGCGCCGCTTCTGCGACGCTTTTTGACACAATGTAATACACCCCATTCAGTCTCCACTCTGGCAAACCGTCAACATGACCTGTCTCGGCTGCCTCAACTTCAATGTTGCTGCCCGCAAAAGAACAACGACCCATCTTGCGCGGCTGAACTTCCGCCAATACAGCTCCACCCGAAACGGGAGGAATGACTACTATTTTGTCACCATCTTTAAGAATAGCATCAACACCAGTCAGGTTTACCAATATGAAGCTACAGTGAGTTGGAAACTTGCCGTATATCACCTCTTCCATCTGTTTGTGCCCTGTTACTACAAAAATATTATGTATCGTCATAATATTCCCTCCTTTTCCTTTTCTCTTTTCCCCTTTGGCCTCTTTTAAAGTGGGGTACCCGCGGACATCCATCCCTGCGCGTATCCCACTTCAAAAACCAAAACAAGTATAATCAATTCTCGGAGGGCTCCAGAAACATCTCTTTGTTAGGATTTCTAAATTGCCTAAGCTTATAGCTGGTTTTACCCTACTCAAGCTTATAGCTACATTGTAGCACACTTTATCAAAAAAGTCAATACCATTTATGCCTTATTCTCTATTTTTGCAATTATCATCCACGCTTTTTCCAAAATCCACAAATCCCCCTCAATCCACTACTATCTTTATCATGCTATAATATCCCCATGTATTTCGAGGTGATACCCACTGAAGTCTACCGTACCAACGGCGGCGTCCTAACCTACTCTTCTGGGCAAAATTTATTACCCGGTCAACTCGTCCTCATTCCACTTGGTCGCAAAACCATCCTCGGCATCGTTTTTCGGCGCGTCCCCAAGGTCGATTTCCCTACCAAGCCCATCTCCAACATCATTCATCTCACCCCTCTGCCATCCCACCTCTTAAAATCCATCTTCTGGCTCTCCAAATATTACCTTTCTCCCCTTCCCGCCTGCGCCAATCTCATGCTCCCCGCCGGTCTCCTCTCCAAAAAAGCCCTTAAACAATCCACCTCTGAGCAAAAAAACAGAGCTGACTGTAACCCGCCCATCCCCCTGAATCTCGCCCAGAAAAACGCCCTTAAAGCCCTCCAGGAAGCCCCAGGAACCACTCGTCTCCTTCGAGGCGTTACTGGTAGCGGTAAAACCAATATCTACCTCAAAATGGCCTCCACGGCGCTCCTAGAGCAAAAGTCCACTATTTTACTCGTTCCAGAAATCGCTCTGACCAGCCAACTAGTCAAAATCTTCGCCTCTACCTTCGGAGACCGCGTCATCCTCATTCACTCGAATCAAACCCTAGTCGAACGCCGCACCACCTGGCTACGCATCCTAGAGTCCTCCCAGCCTCTTATCGTGATCGGCCCCCGTTCTGCCCTTCTCTCTCCGCTTCATGACCTTGGGCTCATCATTATCGACGAATCTCACGAAAACGCCTATTATCAAGAAAATTCTCCACGCTATTCCGCTCTTCGCCTTGCAAGTTTTATGGCAAATTCTCTCAAAATTCCTTGCATTCAGGGCACCGCCACCCCTAATGTCGTTGATTTTCATCTCGCAAAATCCCATAATTCCCTTATCGAACTCACAACCAAAGCCAAATCTACCGCTATCACTCCAGAAACTACCATTGTCGATCTCAAAGACCGCAACAACTTCCTCAAAAATCGCTACTTTTCCAACCAATTATTGACAGAAATCGAAAAAAATATCAAAGATAAACATCAAACTCTCATTTTTCATAATCGTCGTGGGTCTTCCCCTCTTACAATTTGCGAGGAATGCGGCTGGCAGGCTCTTTGCCCCACCTGTTACCTTCCTATGATCTTACATACTGATGGCTTCATCCTCACCTGTCACATCTGCGGTCATGAAGAAAAAGTCCCCACCAGCTGCCCCAACTGTCATCATCCTGGCATCATCCACAAAGGATTTGGCACCAAACTACTCGAATCCGAACTTACGCGGCTCTTTCCTAAAGCCAAAATCGCCCGCTTTGATGGCGATAATAATAAAAAGGATAATCTAAGCCAACTCTATAATTCTGTCAAATCTGGCAAAATCGACCTCCTTATCGGTACTCAAACCCTTGCTCGCGGCCTAGATCTTCCCCACCTCGCCACCGTGGGTGTCGTTCAAGCCGATGCCGGACTCTCACTCCCAGACTTCGCTGCCGAAGAACGCGCTTTTGAGCTGCTTACTCAAGTCATCGGTCGCGTCGGACGTGGACATCTTGACCACGCCAGCGTCGTCATCCAGACTTACCAACCCGATCACCCCGCCATCCAGTCCGCTATCAAATCTGACTTTCCTGCCTTCGCTCAATATCTCCTACCAAAACGCCGCGCCCAAAAACTCCCCCCTTACACTTACCTCGCTCGTCTCTCGATCACCTACAAAACCGAAAAAACCACTCTTAGCAAAATCAACCAAGTATTTCAAACCCTCAGTCAAAACCCCAAGCTCACCCTCTCTCCCCCCACACCAGCCTTCCACGAACGTACCACTCAAGGCTACACCTGGCAACTCATCATCAAATCTACCTCCCGAACCGCCCTCAGCGAATCCCTCCGCCCTTTTGCCGGCTATCGCATCGAACTCGACCCACCATCTTTACTCTAATGTGTTATAATATAAAAATATGAGAGAAATTATTACTACTCCTGATCCGCGCCTGCGCCAAAAATCCACCAAAGTCCATCAAATTACCGACGAGACTCATGAAATTATTGGCGACATGGTTCGTTTATCACTTGACTGGGAAAAGGCACACCCCTACGAGCTCTCGGCCGCTATGGCCGCTCCCCAGATGGGAGTCAACCAACGCATCATCATTATCCGTGATGATCTAGACGACAAAGAAAATAATTCCTTCACTGCTCTCATCAACCCCGAAATCATCAAAACCGAAGGTAAAATCATTAAAGAACAAGAAGGTTGCCTATCTGTACCCGAAATCTATGGCATGGTTGGTCGCCCTAAAAAAGTCAAAATCAAAGCCTTTCTCGAAGACGGACATGAGGTTCGCATCAAAGCTGAAGGTTACCTTGCTCGCACACTCTTACATGAAATCGACCATCTAGATGGCATTCTCTTCATTGATCATATCAAAAACGACCGCGATGCGTTCTATCGTCTTGACGAAAATGGCGACCTCAAACCAATCGACTACGACACCGAAATCCAAAACAATACTAATCTATTCCCCGAAGAAAACTAATGGACGCTTCAGCTGCAAAAATCATTTTCTTTGGTAATGGCCCTCTTGCCGACTATACCCTCAAGACTCTCGAACCACACTTCAATATCATCTTTCACGCTCGCACCAAATCCGACTTGCAACAAGCTGCCAAACTCAAACTTCAAAATCCCGACGCTCATGGCGTTCTCGCATCTTTCGGTGTCTTAATCAAATCTGATTTTTTACAGCTCTTTGAACCGGAAGGTATCCTTAATCTCCACCCCTCCAAACTTCCAGAATATCGCGGTGCTTCCCCTATCGAAACCGCCATCCTTGCTGGCGACTCAGATTTTAGCTACTCTATTATGAAACTCGCAAAAGCTATGGATGCTGGTCCAATTTATCACCAAGCAACCTTAGAAAACCTCCCGCTAGACAAAGATACGATTTATCATGATCTTGCTACCGCTGGCGCTAAATGGCTCACCACAAATCTATCTTCACTCCCTACCCCAACCCCTCAAGATGATACCAAGGCCACTTTTACCGCCAAACTTGATAAATCTATGTCCTTGATCCAACCCGAGGCTTTTCCTGCTGCCACCATTCTTCGCCAAATCGTTGCGTATCAAGGTTTTCCTAAACCAAAATATACCTTCTTTGGTAAAACCTGTATCATTCTCAAAGCTCATGTCCTCCGTGTCACTGATATTCTTTGCGAAGCTGCTGGCATGAATGGCAATACCGACTCTCCCCTTATGCTCAAATGCTCCGACCGTAATTTTATCGTCATTGACCAACTCCAACCCGAAGGCAAAAAGCCTATGGACGCGCGCTCTTTTCTCAATGGTTACGGCAAAAATCACCAAAAATAATCTCCTTATGCTATAATCAAAACAATAAAGGAGTAAAAATGATACGCGTAGACGAAGATTTTATGACTGAAGTCGGTTTGGCAGAAATGCCCACCGCCGAAAAACAGGCTTTTATGGATCATGCCGAAGAAGAGCTTGAGGTACGAGTCGGTCAAAAAATCAGTTCTAGACTATCTGATGAGCAAATCGACGAGTTTAGCCGCATCCAAAACGACAACTCTAAAACTTTATCATGGCTTGAACGCAATGTTCCTGATTTTCGCGAAATTGTTATGCAAGTCTTCCAAGCCTTCAAACAAGAGCTTGCCGCCGAACACCAAAGCATTCTTGGTTAAAATCCACACCACATAATAAAAATAAAACTCAAAACAGTTGTTTTTCTTAAGGGAGAGCATGACAAAGCCATCATCAATTAAAACTGCTGAACTTGAAAATTACGATCACCTCGACATTCATCAGCTAGAAGCCATCCTCAGCGATATTCAAAAATCCACCCCTTCTGCCGAATCAAAACATACCGCCCGCGTTATTCGCCAATCTCTACGCCAGCGCCAACGTTTCATCAAAGCCCAAGTAATGGAGTTTGAGCAGACTAACGACCACCACCTACTCATCTTCGACTCAACCGAAAGCTTTTCCAAACTTGCGGGGCATTCGGTACTTTTTTACACGATGACAATCGCTGACCGCATTCATCGCCGCTTCAGCGTAAAAAATGACACTGACAACTATTCCCCATCCAACGATGGGGTTGTTTCTATTCGTTCTTTAGATCAACTCGAAACCCAACTCGCCGAAATCAACGTTTTTCCCGATCGCGAACGTAGCACCACTGAGCTCCACTTCTACAAGCTCCCTAAGATCTATACCGAAGAACAAATTGAAAAACTTCGCGACCGCTCTCACCGCGATGTTGAACGTATTACATCGACAATCATTCCCAAATCCCCTCTTCCCGAACTCTACAACCTCATTCTCGAACTCAACCGTCAACTCTATTACAACTGTAAAAGAGTCTCAGGCAGTCTAGCTCGAGACACACTCGTCAAACCTCTTATCGTCGAAGCGAACGAACTGCTCGTCGGTTATCTCAACTTTGCCAATGCTAAAGCCACTAGCGGCATCATCCACCCTCCTCTTCAGCACCTTCTCGCTGCAACCAACGCCGTCAAACCACATACTATCCAAGCTCAAAATCTGCTCGGCATTATGATTGGCGCCCGCAACCTTCGCAACAATCTCGCCAACATGGAAAATTTGCGTTTGATTCATCATCGCGATCTCTGCAATATTCTCGAAAACCTTGTCCATATTGAACACATTACCGCTCGTGAATACAACAAACAGCAACAACACTCCAAAAGACATGAACAATAAACGCTTTGAAAAATTCCTTCTCCATGAACTTTGGATTGCCTATGATGCCGCTCGCAAGGGCAAACGCCAAACCGTCGATGAGCATCAATTCGAACTCAGCGCCATGGAAAACGTCATCAACCTTCGTGATAGCCTCATTCGTCATTATTATAAACCCAGTCGCGGCGTCGCCTTCATCGTCCATGACCCCGTCACCCGAGAAATCGTTGCCGCCCCTTTCCGTGATCGCGTCATCCACCATTTTCTCTTTAATATCTGCGCTGATTGGTGGGATCGACATTTTAGCGCCGACTCTTATTCTTGTCGTGTCGGCAAAGGAACGCTCTACGGACAAAAACGTCTCGCTCATCATATTCGCCAAGCCACCGAAAACTATACCCGCCAAGCCTTCTCGGTCAAGCTCGATATTCAAGGCTATTTCATGAGTCTCAACCACGACCTTCTTTACGACCGCGTACTTTGGGGCCTCGAACAGCAATTCTTTCACAGCAAATTACCCGACCTTAAAAATAATATCCGCTGTCACCCCGCCGACAAACATCAACTCTACAATCTCCTCAAATATATTTGGCACGAGATCATCTACGACCAGCCCATGGACGGCATCCGCATTCATGGCTCTAGACGTGATTGGGCGCAACTCCCTAGGAGTAAAAGTCTCTTTCATCAACCTAAGGAACGTGGTATCGTTATCGGCAACCTCACCAGCCAACTCTTGTCCAACATCTTTCTCGATCAACTCGATCGCTTTGTTCAATTCGATCTTGGATACAAACATTACGGTCGCTACGTCGATGATTTTTTCATTATCGTACCCATTGAACGCCGCGAGCAACTACTTCGCGACATCGGAGTTATCGAAAAATATCTTCGCCAAGAACTCAAACTTACCTTGCACCCCCGCAAACAATACAAACAGCCAGTCGACAAAGGTGTCCCTTTTATCGGCGCAGTTGTCTACCCAGGATTCATTATTCCTGGTCGTCGCGTTCGCCATAATAGTTACAAAGCCGCCTACAAACTTGCCACCAATGGCGAAGGTAGTATCGAAGGTTTTGTCTCGCGCATGGGATCCGTCAAACAAATCAACAGTCGTAAATTTTACAAAAAACTTTTCGATAGTTTTGGTTGGGATTATGACTGGACACCCGATCCACCCAAAAACAAATAAACTTATCGCCGCGCCAAAAGGCGCGGCAAACCCCTCAATCCTAAAATTTCATTCGGAACACCGACGCCACTTCTACTTCAAAAACCCGAAAAGCAAACTGCTCGGGTGGCTACGCCACGCCTGATTGTTTGCTTATTCCTCCCTTTCCAACCCTTTATCTTCTTTTGTTTTTTCTGTCCTTCTCTCCGTCAATCTTTTTATTCCCGCGTCTTCCCTTTACTTCAATCCTACATTACTTCGACAACTTATTTCATACAATCGGCGCCTTCACGGGGATTTTTTATCTACCTAGTTACTTTTCTATCACTTGACCTTATTTACACAAGAAAGAGCGCCTGTGCGCTCCTTCTTGTTCCTGTGCTAACGGCTCTCTTTCCTCCATCAAACACTACCTAGGTAGAGGCAGCGGAGGGGAAAACCGGCCCAACGGTAGCTGTCGTTTGACGGGTACACCTCAGTAGGAAGCACGC
>CAOQYN010000019.1 GCA_948514425.1 uncultured Candidatus Saccharibacteria bacterium | reverse complement strand
TAGTATAGGCATACCCACTACGGACAAAAGCTAAGGGTAGGGAGATGATGTTGGAGATGTCGTAAGCGATCTCGCTGTGTTTGATAACGAAGCCAGGCTCGAAACTTGACTTTTATTGTAGAAAATACAATACCTATACAAAGGTATAGGTATAAGTATTTTACTTCCTGGCGGAAGCGACAGGATTATGAAATTACTTTGTAATCTCATAAAATCGGTTGAATCTGCCCAAACATTACAAAAATAAGACCCTGCGGGTCATATTCTTGTAATGGCGGAAGCGACAGGATTCGAACCTGCGAAGGGCGTAAACCCTTACACGCTTTCCAAGCGTGCGCCTTCAACCGCTCGGCCACACTTCCACTCTTTTGATTATAACACAAAGTGGGTTAAGAGGGTAGGGAACGGAGGGATGAAAAATGCCTTGTTGCTGGGAGGCGACAAGGCAAGTTTTAATAAATTAAGGACTAACTACGCTGGTAAATTGTCAAAGCGTGGAATAAAGGCTCTAGTCTCAAGCGGCAAATGCTCTTGTAGTATCTCGCACCCTTCCGTGACGATATTGTGGAGCTGTACATTTTCGTCCATTTTTGACAGTAGATAAATATCGTTCAGTGTTGCCACAAAATCGTTCAGTATCTGCGCGCCAAAGGTTTGACGTTTTGGATATCGTGATAACTGGCTTTTGTAGGCATATAAGATCGCTACAATATCTTGTTTACTCTCTTGCCAAAGTCTGTTACAGAACTCGACGGGAAGAAAGTTAAGTTGGGATGCTAATCGCATACGCCAGCCAATGTTTTTCGGTCTAGGAGATTTGCTTAATGGGTGATAGCGCCAGAGTCTTTCGAAGTCTTCAGATTCGGCAAATACTAGTAAATCTTCGACGAGTGTTGCTAGTGCTACTGAATTAACGTTAATAAGGATATGATGCTCGAAGTTATAGAGCATCTCATCTATTGCCTCTTGGCGCATTTTTGGGTTTTCAGCGAGATATTCACTGAACCCTTTGTTGTCGCAACCAGTTGTAAAACGTAGCCCATCGTAGCAACTACAGAAAGTATAATTGACGATGTGACAGACATTCTCGGTGTTTGTGGCGTGTTGACGTAGCATGTCGCGAAGACTGAGACGACGTATGCCATCGCTCACCGTATGGTCCGTCCAAAGTTTAAATAGTTGCTGAAATTCATTAACTGTTATGTCGCGGTACTTGATATAGTCTGAATTTAGTACTTTGATTGGTCCGTTATCCTTAAAATTTAATTTACTCATGCTAATACCTCCTTTTGAATATTTTTGCGATAAAATCGCCATCAGCATGTATCAATTAGTATTTTAGTATTAATTTATAGTTTAGTCAAGTATGGTATCTTGGTTTGGAAATTTTGTCGAGGGCGGCGTAGGGATGAAAAATACCCCGCCCAGATGGGTGAGGTATTCCGAGAAAGCGGATCATAATTTTATACGGAGCGTAAGACGGGTAGTGATTGAAGGATTTTTTTCGTGTTTTGCTCGTTATTGGGTGTGCTGCCATGAACACTGAGACCTAGAGCCCAGTAAAGGAAGTTTGGATTAAGCTTTTTGAGATCATTTTTTGGCGTGAGCTCGATGTGGCGTTTGAGGCAAGCGTAAGCGAGGGCTCGGTCTTTGATATTGGGTAAGATTTTGACGAGACACTCGGTTGGTAGATAACGGATGGTGTCTTGAAGTTGGTTTTCGAGTAATTCGATACCCGCTTCAGTAATTTTACTATTGTCAGCAACCATTTGACAGAATCGAATTATTAATTCTTCTCCATCTTGGGGTGGTTTTATATAACAGACGATGTTCTGATCGTATGGCTGATCTTTGCTAAAGATGTCGTTACGACATCTCAAAATACGATCGTATTTTGAGAGATATGCCGTAATGGTCTGCTTAAGACGTAGCCAAATTTCTTGCTGAAATTGCTCAGGTGTAACGGCGCCAGGAATATGCAGGCACATGCCGCGGAGACAGAATTCTAATTCTTCCCAGGCACGGTTGAGCGCACTTGCCGTTGGTTGGTTGACTGGGTGTAGTGACCAAAGATACTTCAGATCGATGTCTTCATCAAATTCGCATCCTAGAATAATTAGTATTTCTAAGAGTTCAGCGAAGTCTTTGTCGGATGGTTTTGGCAGGAGACCGTGTTTGATGTTATACATAGATTCTTTGATAAATTGTTGACGATGTGTTTTATTCTTTTGAAGAAAGTAATAAAAACTGTCAGAATCTTTAAACTCTTCAAAATGAAGGAGCAATGTATAATGAGCATCAAGATCAAAGTAGCCGAGGGTTTTGTGGTAATTCTGACGCAGAATATCACGCAGGGCTAGCAGTTGGATTTCATAGCCCGTGGTGTCATGTATCGGTTTGGTCCATAGTTTGATGGCGTCATAGATATTCCTCAGGGCTAGCTGCTGGTAATTACGAAAAACCTGTTCAGATATTTTTCTAGGACCGCTTTCGTTTAGTGGTAAATTATTAAGGTTGCTCATGCTAATACCTCCTCATATTAAAATTTTGCGGGTGAAACCGCATTTTAGCATGTCTATCCTTCTATTTTATCACAGATTGTATGAAAAGTCAATATTTAGAGCGAGAAAATGAGAAATTACTAGGGTGGGCGAGGGATTGTGCTTGTGTTATGATGAAGTTAAGAACAATGTGGGTGGGAAAAGGAGGTACCACATGCGAAATAAAAACACAGAAAAAAGTTGTAAATACATCTTCGTGACTGGTGGAGTATTGTCGGGGGTCGGTAAGGGTATTACGGCAGCATCGATTGGGGCGATTTTAAAGGCGAAGGGGTACAAGGTTTCGATACAAAAATGCGATCCGTACTTGAATGTCGATGCGGGGTTGTTGAATCCTGTGGAGCATGGGGAGTGTTTTGTGACGCATGATGGTAAAGAGACGGATCTTGATTTGGGACATTATGAACGGTTTTTGGATTTTGAGACATCACAGTATTCAAGTGTATTGTCGGGGGCATTGTATCAGGAGTTGATTGAGAAGGAACGAAGTGGGGGATTTCATGGTAAAACGGTGCAGATGGTGCCACATTTTACAAACTTGGTGCAAGAGAAGATTGAGAAGGCGAGTGAGGGGTCGGAAGTCCATATTGTGGAGATTGGTGGAACGGTGGGGGATTATGAGGGATTGAGTTTTATTGAAGCGATTCGGCTGTTTGCGAATCGGGTGGGGCGAGAAAACTGTTTGTATGTGCATGTAGTGTATGTGCCGTGGATTAATACCTCGAAAGAACTAAAGACGAAGCCAGCACAGAATGCTCTGAAGGATTTGCGGGGGTTTGGAATTATCCCAGATGTAGTAGTATGTCGAACAGAGCGTCCAGCGCCGAGGGTGATTTGTGAGAAAATTGCGGCGTTTTCGGGAATCGATAAGGAAGCGGTGTTGAATTTGCCGGACATTGAGAGTGTGTATGATGTGCCATTTAATGTGCTGAAGTCTGGAGTGTTAGAGATTTTAAATAGGTTTGTCGGTACCAACACCGAGCCAGATATGGCTCGGTGGAAAGAATTTTCGCGATTAAGAGGGAAAAAGTGGGCGAAGACGGTGCGTGTCGGGTTAGTAGCGAAATATGTGGGAAATGATGATGCTTATATTTGCGTGACAGAGGCGTTGAAAGCAGCGGCAGCATGGGAAAAGGTGAATGTTGAGATTGAATGGATTAATGCTGAAGATGCGACAGCGGAGGATTTTGCAAAGGTTGATGGATTGGTGGTGCCAGGAGGATTCGGTGTGCGGGGAGTTGAGGGGAAAATTAAAGCGGCTGAGTATGCGTTGGAGACGGGAAAGCCGTATTTGGGTCTTTGTCTGGGGATGCAATGTGCGGTGATAGCGGCGGCGCGGCGAGGAGGACTCGGGGAGGCGGGTTCGGAGGAATTTGGCGCGAGTAGAGAAGCGGGAAATGATGTGATCTATATCATGGAGGGGCAAAAAGGTAAGGAATCGACTGGCGGAACGATGCGTCTTGGTGATTATCCGGCGGAATTGAGAGAGGGGAGTCGAGTAGCGGAGGTGTATGGAGCGGCGAAGGTAGTAGAAAGGCACCGGCATCGCTATGAAGTAAACCAAAGGTTTTTGCCAGAGATCGAAAAAGGTGGTTTGGCGATAGCGGGAACGTCGCCGGACGGGAAGTTGGTGGAATTTGTTGAGGCGCCAGGGTGTAAGTTTTTTGTGGCAACACAGGCGCATCCGGAGTTTAGGAGTCGGCCGCTGGAAGTGCATCCGCTGTTTCGGGAGTTTGTGAAAAGTTTGAAATGATACGTGAAGGAGAAATGGGGAACTGGAGATCGCGACACTGTTGGCCAAGCGAGTAGATCTTCTAGTAGAGATGAAGGCGGTTTGATTACACCGATGAGTTTATGTATGGTCATCAGTTGGCAGGAATGGAGGCGGAGCATTTTGCAAAACAAGTAATGAAGAAAATGAAAGGTAAGATTGGGGTGTGGGGCAAAATACGTGAGCTGTGGCGTAAGTAGCGTGCAGTTTTGTGATAAAATGAGAAAAAGATAACTTGGAGATTTTATGAATAAGGCGACGAATTGGTTATGGGGTGTAGTTTTGATTGCGCTTGGTGTGATTTTGGGGATTAGTGCATTAGGTATTGCAGAGATTAATCTTTTCTTCCCGGGGTGGTGGACGTTGTTTATCATCGTGCCGTGTTTTATTAGCTTATTTGGGAAAGATGATGATAAGACAGGTGATCTGATTGGGATTTTGATTGGCGTGTGTTTGCTGTTGGCTTGCCAGGGAGTAATTCGATTTGATTTGTTGTGGAAGTTGATCGTGCCAGTCGTGTTGGTGGTAGTGGGTCTATCTATGATTTTTAAGGATGCTTTGAAAGGGAAGGTTCTGAAAGAGGTAAAGAAAGTTCAAGGAAAGTCGGGCGAGAAGGAATATTGGGCGACTTTTAGTGGTCAAAAGCTAGATTTTGCGGGCGAGAAGTTTGAGGGTTGTCGTCTAGAAGCGGTGTTTGGCGGTATTAAATGTGATCTTCGAAAAGCAAAGATTGAACAGGACGTTTTGATTAAGGCGAGTGCGGTTTTTGGCGGAGTGACGATTTATGTTCCAGAAGATGTGATTGTGAAGGTAGTATCGACATCGGTTTTTGGAGGAACTAGTAATGATCACATTAATAGTACTGATGAGGCGGCGAAAAAGACATTATATGTTGATGCAACGAATGTATTTGGCGGAGTGGAGATTAAATAAATGGAAGGTGCGCAGAGGGTAATCAAGGGTTTTGCAATTGCGTTTGCCGTAATGATTATAGTGAGTATCGTGTCGGTTTGCGTGGGCGCGGGCATGATTTTGAGTCGGGTGTTTTTGCCGGATGGGCAGGATGTGTCGGGGTGGCAGGAGACTGTGATGGACGAGGGGTTGCGCTATACGGAGCTGGAGATTAAGCTTGAAACTACAAGTTTGAGGATTGAGAGGGGTGAGAAGTTTGAAGTTTTAGCAGATGAAGAGATTATAGAACTGCACCAGGAGGGGGAAAGAATGAAAATTGTAGAAAAAGATTTCGGGATGTTCAATAATTGGAACAAAGCGGGCGGAGAAGTGAAAGTGATTTTGCCTGAGGGCGTAGCTTTGCGGAGAGCTGTGTTGGATATGGGCGCAGGTGTTATGTACGCGCATGGTTTGGTTGTGGAAGATTTGGATTTGGACATGGGGGTTGGACGTGTAGAATTTGATGAGATAAAGGTAACGCATGTAGTGAAAGTTGATGGTGGTGCAGGTTTGTTAGTGATGAAGAATGCTGAATTGCGGGATTTATCGCTTGATATGGGGGTAGGAAAAGTTGAATTCAATGGTGATTTGATGGGTAATAATGAAATTGACGCGGGGATGGGGAAATTGGAATTACGGTTAGCTAGGAGTGAAAAAGAGTATAAGTTCATTCTGAATAAGGGGTTGGGTGGTTTGAGTTTGAACGGTCGTGGTCTGGGAAGTGAAGAACTAATCGGTGATGGTGAAGATGTGGTGAAGATTAGTGGGGGAGTTGGCGCAATCGAGATTACAACTAAGAAATAAAGAGAATCGTGGTTGACTTCGCGCTTGTGTTTATATATAATTGGAGTACGAGTTAGGTCGTATAACAAAAAATAAAGATAAAGGAGTTTATAATGTCTAAGAGTACTAGTGTTTTGGTAGCGCTTGGCGTTGTGGGTGGTTTGGGCGTAGCGGCTTTGCCGTTAAGCACATATGCTGATGGCACACCAAAATCTAATGATGTTGGTATTACTTTGACGCTCGATGACGAATTGCAGATTTCGGCAGATAAGTCAACGACAGATAAGGTTGATTTGTCGGGCGATAGTCATACAGGGGATGCCACTATCACTGTAACAACGAATAATACGAAAGGTTATAATTTGGGGATTAAAGGTAGTGCTGCGACGAATGCTACAGCATTAACCAGCACAACTAATGCTAATGATACGATTGCTGCTGCTGCGGGTACGGTTGCGGCCCCTGCGGCTTTTGATACTGCGAAATCTGAATGGGGATATCGCTTGGCAACTTGGGAAGCAGATAAGTTTGCAGGCGTGACAGGGAACAATGATGTGATTAAGACGACATCTGTTCCGACGACTTCGACTGGTGATGCAACAGTGGTGACTTTTGGTGTGTCGATTGCAGATGGCCAAGCTGCTGGTACATATGAAGGTCAAGTGACTTTCACGGCGACTAATAATGCGGTGAGTGGAAGCTAGTTTTAGCTAGTGATTTAGAAAATATCGCTCGGTAGACGGGCGATATTTTGGAGGAAGCTGTGTTATAATTATATGGAATAAGGAGGTGAATGAAGAGAATTAAGAGGGTATTGCTGGGTGTGATGGTGTCACTATTTTTGATGAGCGGTGGAGTTGCACGAGCAGAAGATGAGACAAACGGTCCAGTTTTAGGTATTACTCCGACCCAAAATAATATTGCAACAATGAAGCCAGGTGAGACTTACACTGGTAGTTTTAAAGTGCGGAATAAGAGTGGCGAGGGTAGTTTTAGATATGATTTAGAAGTGACGCCGTACAGTATTGCGAATGAGAATTATGAACCGAATTACGAAAGAGAAACGCAGTATACCGATATTACGGAGTGGATTAAATTAGATAAGACTAAGGGGGAGATTGATGCGGGCCAAGAGGAAGAGGTGAGCTATACGGTTGATGTACCAGAAGATGCGCATGGTGGAGCTCAGGCGGCAACGATTATGGTAAGTATGGGTGGGGACGGTGATTCTGGTGGTATTCAAGCGGTACGGCGATTGGGCTATTTAGTTTTTGGAAATGTTGAAGGGGAAACGATTGAAACTGCCCAGATAGTTGAAAATAAGGTTCCAGGATTGTTTTTCCATCCGCCAGTAGTAGCTACTTCTCTAGTGAAGAATACCGGTAATGTATACACTAATGCAGTTTATACTTTGCAAGTTTTTTCTTTGTTTGGCGACGAGGAGATTTATACGAACGAAGATGATCCGGTGCGAGAAATAGTATTCCCAGAGACAGAACGCTTGCACGTGGCTTCTTGGGAAGGAGCGCCGCAACTTGGAATTTTTCGTGTGCGTCAAACGGTCAAAATCTTTGGTGAAACCGCTACGGAAGATAAAATAGTCTTCCTTTGCCCGATTTGGTTTATGACACTTGTGCTTTTGGTGATATTTGTCGCAATTTTCTGGATTATAAGCCGCGTACGAAGTCGTCGGAATTGATAGTGTAAGGACGTATTGATACCATGCCTCTAAGTTTTAAGGGGTGTGGTATAATATGTTATATGGAAGATATTCGGAAGAGGCTGGCTGAGGGGGTCAAACGGCTTTTTGATGTCGAAGTCGAGGTCGAGATAACGCCAGCACCAGAGGAGACGGGGGCAGACTATGCGAGTAATGTAGCAATGAAGCTAGCGAAGGTTGCACATAAGGCGCCGATGACGATAGCGGAAGAACTGAAGGAGGTCTTGCAGTCTGAAGGAATAGGGGGTTTTGCAGTAGAAGTGGCGGCGCCAGGGTTCTTGAATTTTATATCACCAGATGAATATTATGTGAACAAAATAGCGGAAATCGCAAATAATCAGGGATTTTCATCTAATAATATATCACTAGACGAATATTTTGGTAAGACTGTGGTGGCGGAGTTTTCTGATCCAAATCCTTTTAAGGTTCTACATGTAGGGCACCTATATACGTCGGTAGTGGGGGATAGTATCTCGCGGCTCTTGGAACTGGCGGGAGCGAAGGTGGTGCGGGCGAACTTTGGGGGTGACGTGGGGTTACATGTGGCAAAGACGTTGTATGCGGTTTTAAACAAAAATAATACGAATTTAACGATTGAAGAGATCGCGAAATGTTATGTTGAAGGAACGCAGGAGTATGATGAAAATGAGCATGCGCGAGATGAGATTACGGAGCTGAACAAGATTATTTATACATTGGCGGAGTTGGGAGAAGAAAAGTGTCGAGAGCGTTTGGAGCTTGAGATGGTGGCAGAAGATTTTGGACGTTCAACGGCGGAGATTGCGAGGTTGGCAGAGCTATATTGGAGAGGACGAGAATTGAGCTATGAGTATTTTAAGGATTTTTATGCTCGAATTGGAGTAAAATTTGATAAGTTTTACCCAGAATCAGCTGTAACTCAGAAAGGTTTGGAAGAAGTACGTGCGCATGTCGGTACGGTTTATGAAGAGAGTGAAGGAGCGATTGTATATCGTGGCGAAAAGGTGGGATTACATACGCGTGTGTTTGTTAATGCTCAGGGCGTACCGACTTATGAAGCAAAAGATGTGGGATTGATTTTTACAAAATGGGCGGATTGGCATTTTGATGAATCAATTGTCATTACTGGCAATGAGCAGACGGACTACATGAAGGTGGTTTTGGCTAGTGTGAAGGAATATGCTCCAGAATTAGTGGAGAAGACGCAGCATTTGACACACGGAATGGTAAAATTACCAGGAAATGTGAAGATGAGTTCACGGAAAGGTAACTTTCTAAAGGCTGTTGATGTGATCGACATGGTGGGCGAAGAGTTGGGGGGAGAGCAGGCGGATGAAAAGGTAGTTTTGGCGGCTTTGAAGTATGCGTTTTTGAAATATAAGATGGGCGGCGATATTGTGTTTGATCCAAAAGAGTCGGTGGCAATGAATGGTAATTCTGGTGTATACTTATTGTATTCAGCTGTACGCGCAAAGAAGATTTTGCAAAAATTGGATAAGTGCGGAAAGAGTGAACAATTAGATTTGAATGATGAAGAACGACGGTTTGTGCGGAAGTTGAGTAAAAAACTTGTTCAATACGAGGAGGTGCTTGTGGGGGTGATGTGTGGGAAGGCTCCATATAAATTATGTACTTATTTGTATGAGTTGGCGCAAGAGTTTTCGCGGTTTTATGAAAAAGTACGAGTTGTGGGGGGAGGACATGAGGAAGTATTGGAAAAATACGTTAAGGCATATGTAGGAGTCATGGGGCAAGGTTTGAGGCTGTTGGGGATTGAGATTCCAGAGGAGATGTAGATGAAAAAGGCAAAGTTGTTGTGGGTAGATTTGGAAATGACAGGCTTAGATCCGAAGGAAGATCGGATTTTGGAATTGGCAGCAATTGCGACAGATTGGGATTTGGAGCCGATGGCGGAGATGACGGCAGTGGTAAGAGTACCAGAAGAGCTAATGCAAAAGCGAATGGTGGGTGAATTTTGGGAGAAAAACGCGGAGAGTCGTGATGGGTTGATGGCGCAGAATACTGAAGGTAAGGAGACGAAAGAGGTAGAAAAAAAGTTATTGGAGTTTATTGAGCAGTACTTTGGTAAAGAAGTGATCTTAGCAGGTAATTCAATACATCAGGATCGGAAGTTTATTGATCAGGAGTGGCCAGTGGTGAGTCAAAGACTGCACTACCGAATGTTAGACGTGAGTGCTTGGAAGGTGGTATTTGAGGGGAGATTTGGAAAACATTTTACAAAACGCGAAGCGCACAGGGCTTTAGATGATATTAAAGGGTCAATAGAGGAACTAAAATGGTATTTGGAGATGAAGAAATGATTGATATAGATAAGATTACGGGTATTGGTGGGTATTCTGAAAAAGAATGGAAAGATGGAGATGAGACTAATCGGTTATATTTGGCAGACAAGAATGAGAAAGCTTTTTTGGTGGTAAGACCGAAAACAATTGAGGTAAGATGCGAAAAAAATCTGAGTCAAAAATTGCGAGAAGAATATGAAGCGGTGATGGAGAGTCGGTATTTTGGTAGGGGAGGGATTGAGATAGTAATGTGTGGACAACTAGATGATGCTGAGGTTGAGGATTTGGTGCGATTGAGTTATAATCTGACAGTAACAGAATAAGTAATAGAGGGTCATGAGCGAGGAAACACCGAAATTTAAGGGAGCAGAGAAACGCCCGATTGTGGTAGCGATTTTGGTTTTTGTGTTGACTACAGTTTCGACGGTAGCAGTGAATAGCTATTTACACAAGGCGTTTATACCGTGGTATTCGATTAGCCGATATGTGGGGAGTGAGACTTGGAGTGCGATCGTATTTGCGTTGGCGAATATGTTGGTAGCATTTAGTGTTTTGACTTATTTATATCGGGTAGGGGAGAAGTGGAAGTTCTGGCGGATTTATTATTGGATAGTAGTAGCGATGGCGGTGGGATTGGTCGGATTGTCGGTGTGTCCGATTGGCTATTTTGATTTGCCGGGCTATGGATATGCTACAAGTGTACCAAGCCATGTACATGAGGTTTGTTCAAGGTTGATGTTTTTGTGTATGTTGCTGGTGGTAACGATGATTTTGTTTTGTAAGCATGCGAGTCGGGTAACGCGGATGGTTGCAGCAGTATATGTAGCGTATGGGGTGGTATGCGTGATGGGGTATTGTACACATGCGGAATGGTTTGCGAAACATCTGTTGTTGTTTGAGTCGTGCTATTTGTTTAGTTTTTTGGCGTTTTGTCTGGGTTTGCAAAGCCAAAGAAAGGAGAAGTTGGGGTGAGCAAGAAAAAAGTTGCAGAAGATAAGATACCAGCACCTGTGGAATTGGTAAAACAAGTGACCGAGAGTCAGTTTATGAAAGAGTTTCGGGAATTTATCAATAGAGGAAATGTGGTGGAATTGGCGATTGGTGTGGCGGTCGGTGGAGCGTTTACGACAATTGTGAAGTCATTGGTGGATGACATTATTATGCCAATTACGAGTTTGTTGGCGGGAGGAGCGGATTTTTCTTCTTTGGCGATTGATGTTCCGAATGTTTTTGGAGCGGATACGACGGCACATATTGCTTATGGCAATTTTCTGCAGAATGTGGTGAATTTTTTGATTATTGCATTCGTGGTGTTTATTATTGTACGGTTTTTGAATCAGATGAACACAAATGCGAAAAAAGCAGAAGACGAAGCTAAGAAGAAATGTGCTGAAGAGAAGGTAAAGAAGTAATCGGTAAGACATTGTATATACAATGTATGAATGCTGTATGTACAATGTCTTACGTTAGTCGCCAGGATTAGAGTAAGCCTCGAGATTTTCGTGAATTGTGCTTAAACTAGTATAAAGGGGTTCAACAATAGCGAGGAGTTTTTTGTCGTTGGTGCGAGAAATGACTTGAGAAGTGAGCGAGAGAAGAAGCGAGACTTGGAGATTGATTTGATTGTCATAGGTGCGGTCGAGAATACCATTTAATTTGGCGTTTTCGAGTGAGAGGTTGAGATTAGAGATGAGGGATTCTTCGTCGGAGGCAGTTTTGCCAGTAAGTTTAAGATTTTCGCTTTTGGTGCCTTTGCTACTGTAATAATCTTTGAGTTGGTTGGAAGCGCCAGTGAGGACGGTTTGAAGAGAAATACCAATAGCGCGTAGACGGGATGACTTGAGGGACTTGTTGTATGTTCTGATGGTGGAATTGACTTGGTCAGTACGGAAATAGAGCTGTTTGGTAGTGTCGCCGACTTTACTGTTAAGATTGCCGAGAAGACTGCCAAAGGCGATGAGTAAGACAAAGAGGACGATACCAGCAGCAGCGATTTTGATAATAGTAGCTTTGGAAGTTTCGCCGCGAACTTTTTTGACGGGGCGATTGGATTTAGAGATTTGGTTGAGATATTCAAGGCTATCCATAAGAACATTGTAACATATTTGGATGAGAAATAAGTTGTCTTGTGAGTTGTTGGAGCTCATCTTTTCTCTGTGGTATACTGGTAGATATGGAAGACGCGAAGGAGGAAATTCGGGCGCGCTTGCCAATTGAGGATGTTGTGGGGCAGTATATTGAGTTGAAGCGCGCAGGGCGGAGTCTGAAAGGGCGGTCGCCTTGGGGTGTGGATAAGACACCGTCTTTTATGGTGTCGCCAGAGAAAGGGATTTGGCATGATTTTTCGGCGAATAAGGGGGGTGATATTTTTAGTTTTATTATGGAGGTGGAGGGGATATCGTTTCGGGAGGCGGTAGAAAAATTGGCGACGCAGGCTGGAGTAGAGTTGAAACGCTATAAGGGGAGTAATCGAGCTGTTGCGGAACGAAAAAAGCGGGTGCGGGAGCTTTTGGAGTTGAGTTGTCGATATTATCAATTTTGCTTGACGAAAAATGAGAAAGTTTGTCGATATGTGTTCGAAAAGCGCAATATGACAAAAGGAACGGCGCAGACGTTTCGGATTGGATATTCGCCAAATCAGGGGAAGGCATTGTTAACTTTTTTGAAGAAGAAGGGATATAAGAAATCGGAGATGGAGGCAGCGGGGGTGCTAAATCGTTTTGGTGGAGATTTGTTTCGGGGGAGGATGATGGTACCGTTTATTGATACGGGGGGAGTGATTGGGTATACGGCGCGAATTTTGGATGCGGGGGAGCCAAAGTATTTGAATACGCCAGAGACGTTGTTGTTTAATAAAGGGCGATTTATTTTTGGACTGGAGCAGGCGAAAGAGAGTATCCGACAGAATGGATATGTAGTGATCGTAGAAGGGAATATGGATGTAATTTCATCGCATCAGGCTGGGGTGCGGGAGGCTGTGGCAACGAGTGGAACAGCGATGACGGAGAACCATTTGAAGATACTATCGCGTTTGACGCCAGATGTGCGACTAGCTTATGATGGCGACGCAGCAGGGATGAAGGCAACGGAGCGTGCGATTATGATGGCGGGAGATTTGGGGGTGAATCTGAGTGTGATTTCGGACTATCATGGCGCGAAAGATCCAGACGAGTTGATTCAGAAGAGTGAGAAGTTATGGCAGGAGGCTGTACAAAATCCGCGGCCAGCGGTGGATTGGCTACTTGATAAATATGAAGAGAATTTGGATTTGAGGACAGGAGTGGGGAAACGGGAGTATGCGGATGTGGCGATGAAGCTGTTGCGCAATGTACCGCATGCGGTGGAGCGGAAGCATTATGAACAACAAGTAGCGCGAAAATTGGATTGCAGTGTTGAGGATCTGCATGAACAAAGAATTGTCGAAGCACCAAAGAGATTGAAAAAAGTGGATGTAGAGACGGAGAGCGATGTTTTACAGGGAGTAAAAGATAGTTTGCAGGCGATTGTATTGTATGGTGGAGTGACGGAGATTAAAGGTGTAGAATTGACTGAGAATGAAACAAAATTGGCGGAGCTAGAACTGGTTTATGATACGCGATATCAGGGGTGGACGAAAGAGATGCTGGAAAGGGAGGCAAGGGAATTATTGAAGCGGCTGAAAGTGGAAAATGCGAGAGCGGAGGTCGAAAAATTGAATGCGGAATTAGAGAAGCTAGGGGAGAGTGAGGCTGATCAGGAGCGTCAGGTAGAAATTTTGAAGCGAATTATGGTGTTGAAAAAGGGATAGGAGCTTTGTCTGGTTTTAGCGTTGTAAAATTAACAGTTTTTAGTATAATGTGATGTAATGGATGAAGACGCAGAAATCTTAAAGAATAAAAACGCAGGAATGGAACTCGGAGAGCCTTTGAATGATCCAGGGGCGGATGAGCTGGCGGCGGAAGATGAGCTGTCAGATGAGGAGTTAGCTATTACTGCGGACAATGTGGACGCATTTGCAGATGATTCGGTGCGGATGTATTTGCGCGAAATCGGAAAGATTCCGCTATTGACGCAGGAAGAGGAGCTAGAATTAGCAAATCGAGCAGTAAAGGGTGATAAAAAAGCCAAGGACAAACTAGCTGAGGCGAACATGCGGCTTGTGGTAAGTATTGCGAAGCGATATGGCGGGCGTGGGCTGGATTTCTTGGATTTGATTCAAGAGGGAAATACTGGTCTCTTGAGGGCGGTAGAAAAATTTGATCCAGATAAAGGTTTTAAGTTTTCGACATACGCGACATGGTGGATTCGGCAGGCGATTACACGGGCGATTGCGGATCAAGCACGGACAATTCGGATTCCGGTGCACATGGTAGAGACGATTAATAAGGTGTTGCGAACAACGCGTAGATTGACGCAGGATTTGAATCGTGAGCCGACGAACGAAGAGATTGCAGAGGCAATGGGGATGGATGTCGACAAGATTGAATATGTTATGCGTATCAAACAGGATATTGCAAGTTTGGATGCAAGTGTAGGTCGGGATGGAGATGATGAAGAGTCAGTATTGGGGGATTTTGTTGAGGATAGCGAGCGGGATTCTCCAGAAGATGCGACGGCGAATCAGATTTTGAAGGAACAGATTGCGGAAATTTTGACGACATTGAGTGAGCGTGAACAGAAGATTATTCGTTTGAGATTTGGGATTGGAGGTGGTCGACCACATACTTTGGAAGAGGTCGGTAATGAGTTTTCGGTGACGCGAGAACGGATTCGCCAGATTGAGGCGAAGGCTTTGTCGAAGCTGCGTAAACATAAGCAGACAAAGAAGCTGCATGGATATTTGAAGTAGGAGGATTATGTTGAAGAGGCTGAGGACGTTGGTATTGTCGGTAGCGGTAGCGTTGGCTGGGGTGATAGTTCCAGTGGTTAGTGTAGTGACGCAGCCGAATTCGGCTTGGGCGGCAACAACTTGTGCTGATGGTCAAGAAGATTGTGTGGATACGAATATTCTGGACGGCGAAAAGGGGATTGAGGGGTTGCTGAAGTTAATAGTAGATATTTTGTTGTATGGTTTGGGGGCGGCAGCGACGGTTGGTGTGGTAATTGCGGGTATTGTATATTTGACGGCTAGGGATAACCCGCAGCAAGTGGCATTGGCGAAGAGGCGATTAATTGAGATTTCGATTGGGTTAGCAGCATGGGCGATGCTGTTTGCGCTCTTACGGTTCTTGATTCCTGGTTTTTCTGGTATAGATGTTTAGATTTAGGGTGTGGATTGATGCTAAAAAAGCTGATAGTTGTTTATAATCCGCGTAGTTCGAAACACGCGGCGGTGGCACAGGAGGTACTAGATCCAGCACGGAAGTTGTCTGGTTGGTTGGTAGGAAAGTATGAAGTAAAAGCTGCGGGGTTGCGTGAGAACGCGGATGAATTGGCGAAGATTTTGAATGATGGCGATTTGGTGATTGCGGCTGGAGGTGATGGCACGGCGGCGATGGCGGTAAATGGCGTGATGCGCTCGGGTAAGGATGTGGCGTTAGGTGTGCTTGGTTATGGGAATTTTAATGACTTGGCGCGGATGTTGAAAGCGAAGCGGGCGGTTGAGTATGGAGGGGAGTATGTTGGAGGAGTGACGGAAATCGTTGGGCGTTATGAGGCAGGGAAGCTAAGGGAGATTTATCCGCTGGAAGCAAAGGTGGATGGTAAACATTGGCGGTATGCGCCATGTTATCTGTCTTTGGGATTGTTTGCGGAATCGACGACCGTGTTTGATGAGCCAGAAGTGCGCGATAAGCTGAAGACAGGAAAGAAACATCTGTTGTTTTCAATTTGGACGTTGGCGAGATGGTATTTTCGAAATCGAAAGCGAGAGTTTTTACCAGAAGGACGAATGGTTGCAGCGCGAGATGTTTTAGAAGTTAAGGCTGTGGAGAGCAAAAAAACTGGAAATGAAAAGAGGTTGAGCCAAAAAGAGGATAAGAAGCCTCAGAAGAAAGTAAAGCCAGAAAAGAAAGCTGATACGAAATTGCAGCAAGAGCTCAAAGCCGTTAAAACAGAGAAGGACGCAGAGCAAAAGAAATTCAAGGCGTTGTTACGGGCGGCGAAGAAACAGCAGCTGCTGGAGATGAAGTCTGGGGCGCGGGTGAAAATGCTGAAAGCTGGTACGCAAACAAAAGCAAGATTGGCGGTAGCCAAGACGGAGACGAGGGCAAAATTGTTGGATGCAAAGCTGAAGACGCAAGATAAGATGTCGACTTTGGGGAAAAAGGCGCGAGAGAAACATATAAAGTCTGATGTGCCAGAGATTATTATTGAAGGGGCGGAAGTTGTGGAACAACGTCAAAAAAATAAGAATAAGGGGAGCAATAAGAAAAATATTGCATGTGCGGTTGAGAAATTGGGGGAAAAGGGCAATTTTAGCACAGGGGCGACGGATTATATTGCGGTTAATAGTCCAAGGATGGCAAAAATGATGCGAGGGGGAAAATATTATAGAAAACCGGCTGAGTTCCGAAGTACGGTAGTGCGACTTTCGAGTTTTTGGAGACTATTGGGGTTCATGATGTGCAGTGTGTTGTTGAGAGTGCCAGGTAAGAGGACAAGGGGAGATATCATTAAGTTTAAGCAACGGGCGAATGTGATGATTCAAGCGGAAGGGGAGTACGAGATGCTGGAAGGGGTGAAAAAAATTGAGGTACGTAAGGCGAAAAAAGGCTTGAAAGTAGTTTGGATGTAGGGAGGAAGGGTAACACTTTAAGATATTGCTCCAATATCATCTCCCTACCCTTAGCTTTTGTCCGTAGTGGGTGGGTGGCACTTCTAGTTGGCCAAATTAGGTTAGGTAACTTTGGTAATCACTGGGCGCGCGTTGCGGTATCGGAAACCAACAGTCGATATCTAGATTTTCACTCAGATTATGTAGGTACATCGTATAGTTGGGATCGCTATGGTGGTTTCCCCCTCCGCTGCCTCTACCTAGGTAGTGTTTGATGGAGGAAAGAGCATA
>CAOQYN010000018.1 GCA_948514425.1 uncultured Candidatus Saccharibacteria bacterium | reverse complement strand
TTTAGTTTCTCGGCCATACCACTACTAGTACTAATCCACCCACTACGGACAAAAGCTACTCACGTCTAGAACATATTCTATAGCTTAACTTCATTAAAATAGTAAATGCCAGAACTTTGGCTCTGGCATTTACTATGGTGCGGGCGAAGAGACTCTAACTCTCGACCTCTTCCTTGGCAAGGAAGCGCTCTAAACAACTGAGCTACGCCCGCGTATGTAGTTAGTATAGCATGCTGTGAAAAATTGAGCAAGGTTTTTGTCCGTAGTGGGTATGTACAACTAGCGAATGGCCATATGAATTTTGATTCTGTAGGATTATATATGGGCGCTGCGGCCCGCTACTGGGGTTTCCTCCTCCGCTACCTCTACCTAGGTAGTGTTTGATGGAGAGAAAGTAATGAGATTTTAGTAGTTTTGTGCTAGAATAGAAGCATGGCACTGTGGCGGAGTGGTGACGCAGCGGTCTGCAAAACCGCGTACACCGGTTCAATTCCGGTCGGTGCCTCCATGTTAGGACGTCACGTTTGATACAAAAATAACCATCCTACTGGCTTGGCTAGCGGATGGTTATTAATTGTATTCTTGTTCAAGGTGGCACTTAGCCAAATCTATTATCTTTTCACGTTCAGCAATAGTTCGAGTTTCTCCAACTTTCCATTCAGATAAAATATCCCATAGTTTATCCATATAAGGGAAGGTTTCTGCAAAAGTGTCACCATGCTCTTTTTGCCATTTTTGACCTATTAAGTATAAAAAATAGTCACCGTTATCAGCATCGGCAAAATCAATTTGCCAAGGATACTTGGAGACAAAATAGTGGGCAAAATCGTTCAGTTGCTTTTTTACAGGTTCGTTTCCATTATAATCCATTTCCTTTTATACCCTTCATTGAGCGTCTTAAACTCAGAATATAAGCGCTTGTATAAATCATTAAACATATTTTCTACTTTTTAAATATTTCCAAAATGCAGCAAATTTTTATTTTATCTTCACTTATACCATGTCCTGTAAAAGTGTGCAAATTCCATTTATCCAACAGTCGAATAATATTAAAAGGTTATCTAATCCTTCAACAAAAAAATACCTTTTTTGTGTCTTCAAGCGATTGTGCATGAAAAGATATTTTAGACAATAATCCACTTTTAGTAATGGATTCAATATTATTACTTTTTGTAAAATGAAAATAATTTGAACTTATATCAGTTAGATTCAATTCATAATTCTCCATAGAATCCCTTCATCATTTCATAAAATTATAAGTTAAAGGATAAGTATAAGAAAGGAGCTAAAACCCGGAAAGACTACTTTAGGGAAGAAAAATCGCTCAAGAAAAAATTGCGCCCCGATGAAACTGGGGCGCTGGGTGAAAAAATGTCTACATTTGATCCGCAACAGCGGCGGTCGCCTGTTGAACCTGAGAATCTGCTACAATATTGGTACAAATGGCTTCAACTCCGGTATCAGTATCCGCCTCGTAAGCGGCGACGTTCAACTCCAACTCGGCGCAGTGCTTGCGATACCGACATTGCACCCCGTCAGCGACGGCTACCGACAGCATAGTCACCATTGTAAAAGTTAGCCCGCCGAGCAGTGCAATGTCTGGCAGAAACCAATCGTTGCGCATCGCGGTTACCACTACTAGCACGCCTGTGGTTGCTAATATTTTCGCCGCGTTTTCCTCAACTCTATCGTTTCGCTTCGAAACGTCTAGAGCTGCCAATATGATAAGGCTGACACCAAACAGAGCCCCACCAACTAAGCCGATAAAGGCGCAGATTAGGGCATCCATCAGGAAGCCCATGCTCGCATAACATGTGAGCAGACCTACGCAACAGATGAACGATACTGTTGCAACCGCTGCGCTCATTTTTGTTACAAACGACATTTTTTCAATTTTTTTCATCATCATTTTCCCCTCCTCGCGTACCATGCTCGCCAGCGTGTTTGCACTTTAGTTGCTATATATAAACGCTGGAATCCGGTAAGCGACACCAAACGGTTTAGCTAGGCTCGATTCAGAGACCAAGCCAAAGTAAACCGCTTGGTGGGGGTTTGGATTAATGAAAACAGGTACGAAGGTTATAAATGAATAACCTCATGCTTTTATTGTAGCACAGACTTTTAATTTTGTCAATAGTTTTTCGGCTTTTTACAAAATGGCTGCTTACTATCACAATTCGGCTAGGAGTTTGAGGACGATTTGATAAGCTTCGGTATGCGGAACGAGGGGCGATGGTCGTTCATTGAGCATTGCCTGAAGTTCTACAGCGGAGACAAATTTAACTTCGGAAAGTTCGGAGGTTTGCAGTCGAAAGTCGCTCGACTCACAGTTTGTTTGAAGCCAAAATAGATCATAGAAGGAGTTATTGATAAAATCTTTTGCTACGCGAGTTGAGGATTGCGTGGTGGTGAGATAATACAAATCATCCTTAGAAACGCAAAGACCGAGCTCTTCTTTGAGCTCACATAGCGCTCCAGTCAGAGAATCTTCGCCAGCGACCAAGTGGCCACCACAAGAAATATCCCAGCGGTTTGGCCAGCTATCTTTATCTGCAGCACGTTTTTGGAGTAGTACTTCCCTGCGATGATTGATGATCCAAATATGAACGGCGCGATGCCAATCGCCGTCACGATGCACTTCGCGACGTAATTTTGTGCGACCAGTCGGCCGACCTACAGAATCTAGAACGTCAAGATACTCTTCGGATAATGTACCCCCCCCCTCCCAGTCCTCAAAAGATTGCTCCGCTCGAAGTCTGTGCTTCCGTGACAACATGATTTCTCCATAGTATTAACGCTTTTTCCGTCTGTTTTTTGTAAGTTTAGCTTTGAGCGCATTGCTGTCTTCAAGGAACATTTTACGAGTGATAAAGTTGAAAACCATACCGCAAGCCGTGGTAACTACCTTGGCAAGCATGTAATTCCAGCCAAGTGGATAGATCAAGAACCAGAGTAGACCCTCATCAAAGGTCAAAAAGGCAAAACCATTAAAGACAGTAAACTCGACGAAGAGGCGACAACGCGTCTTTTTGCTTGTAGTATCAAATACCCAAGTAGTGCTTGCCCAGTAATTGAAGACAGTCGAGATCGCAAAAGCGATAGCGCTTGCAACGAGCGGTGCAACGTCAGCGAAATGAACAAGGCCGAAATAAATCGCCCAGTTGATCGCGGTGTTGGTGCAGCCAACGATGACGAATTTGGCGAGCTGCTGGAACATTTTTGTATGCCGATCGAGATGGAGTAGTTGACAGCCCCAGGCTACAATTTTATCGATAGAGTCTTGTTTTTTCTTAGCCATGACTACTATTATAGCACAAAATGCAAACCGCAAAATGAGAGAATTAGGCGCACCGAGAGCGAGATCTTACTTGACTTTTTATGATATGTATGATACAATAGACGTAAGGAGAATACGGGATGCGTGCAGTGCAAATCTGGGATTATTTAATGCGACGCAAGCCACTACTGGTGGCATTTTTTGTCGTAATAGCAAGTGGTTTCTGCGGCTATCAGTTTGCGGCAAAGCACCGTGTAGTGCATTCCGAGAATTTAGTTGTGGCGCCAGTTGCGCAAAGTATAGATAATGGTCTGGCTTTACAGATTTTGGGCGAAAATCAAACTCCAGTATATACTTTGAGTTTGGATGACAAGTTCCAGCAAGCAAATATAGAAGTAAAGGCTGACCTTTTGGATAGCGAGGCTTATGTAAGAATTTTAGATGCGACGGGTAATTTGATTACAGGTGATTATACAGCATTGCATGATGGTGCGAAAAGCAATGGAGGGGATAATGCCACGGGCGTAAAATATTATTTTTCGGATGCGCCAAAGGCCTATCAGGTTGCATTGACTCCGGGGATGAGGATTGAGCTTCATGCACAAAACGTGCAATTTTATAGTAGTTTGGACGGCAACATAGTGACCGAGTATGCACCGCGTGCGATTGATGAGACTTACGTTGTGATGCAAGATGGTCTACGTCGAGACGACTGGAGCGAGGCACAAGCGCAAGATGTACTTTATCAGCAGCTCAGCCGTTATATTAATCAGCAAATTACGCAATACATGATAGAGATTCCTGAGCATGTTTTACATAATAAAGCGCTTGATGTGACCAAAAAAGCAGAGATTGTACGCCTCTATACCCAGCTGACATCAGCGGACCAGGCGAGCTATACTGATTTTATCACGCAGCTGCAAAGGGGTGGAATTCCGACTATTACTTACCGTGGCAAAACGGAGTATAAAATAGGAGACAAGGTTGATTTTCTCGATTTTATTGATATTTATGATAATGAAGATGGTGAAATTGCAAAAGAAAGCCTGCGTAGCGAGGGCGTGGTGGACTTCTCGCAACCTGGGAGCTACAGGCTAAAATATATTGCGACGGATAGCGACGGAAATACTACTGAGCTTGAGCTGATGATTACTATTATAGATAAAAAAGTAGATGCGCCAGATCAAATACCGGGCGAAGATCGTCCGATTGATACTCCGGTGGATGATAATATCAGTGAGGATAATATTAGCCAGCCCAGCCAGCCAGATGAGAATCTAAGTAGCGAAGGTGTAGGAGTGACGATTGATGAGGAGGCAGCAGGAGTGACGGGTACGATTTGGGGGGCGCTGGCAGCAAGGGTGGATTATGAACCATCAACAGAAGAGACGGAGGTGATTACGGACATCAAAGAAGAGGCTGGGGGCGAGTCGAAACCCATAGATGAGGCATCTGGGCATGAGGTGTCAGAACGTGAAACTGAAACTGCGAGCAGTAATACGGACCAGAAGCCTACCAGCCAAACCGAATCGCCGGAGATTAATCTCTTTTTCGTCATACTAGGTATACTTGCAGTTTGTGGGTTGATAAAGTTCATTTTTGACCATTATATTCGCTAGGGTGAATCGAAACCAGAGATATGGTATAATTTGTAGTATGAAAAAAATTAATACTTCCCCACTGAGTGGCATGCAAGAGCTGACGCCGGCGATGCAGGCGCAGTTTGACAAGTTAAAATCCGGAATTGCTCAGGCATTCTGGATGCATGGATTTCAGCATATTGAAACACCGTTGATTGAGCGCACAGAAGTATTATTGGCGAAAGCGGGGGGAGATACTGAAAAGCAGATTTATAAGGTAATTAAGACCGACGAAACAGCAGACAAAGCAAATCAGGCGCTACGTTTTGATCACACGGTGCCACTGGCGCGCTATACAGTCGAGCATATGAATGATTTAGCGTTCCCATTCAAGGTGACCCAGATTGCACGAAATTTTCGTGGAGAGCGAGCGCAAAGGGGGCGGTTTCGGGAGTTTTATCAGTGTGATGTCGATGTCGTAGGGCGTGAGAATTTGCCAGTGGCATATGATGCGGAAGTGATTGCGACTCTGACTGATGCGATTCGCGTATTACCTGTTCCAGAATTCGTTGTGCGCGTAAGTAACCGCAAGTTGCTTGGCGGAATGCTAGAAGAGTTGAATCTTGAACATTTGGCGGAAAAAATTTTTAGTGTTGTAGATCACGCCGAAAAAGTACCAAAAGAAAAGACAGAGATGAGTCTCGAGGAGCTTGGTTTGGGTGCAGAGAATGTTGTAAAAATTACAACATTTATTGAAATGCGTGGTGAACGTTTGGAGATTATAGATAAACTGCGGAGTTTTGGGTTTGAGAATGAAAATTTTCAAGCAGGGATAGCAGAACTCGATGAAGTTCTCGGATTGGTAGAAGTTTTATCGCCGGGGACAAAAGTCATAGCAGACATGCTGATTGTGCGCGGTTTAGATTATTACACAGGAACGGTTTTTGAGACAGTTGTGCCACAATATCGCGAATTTGGTTCAATTTGTTCAGGCGGGCGTTACGAGAATTTGGCGGGGTATTATACCGAGCAAAGTTTACCAGGCGTGGGTGGTTCAATTGGTTTGACGCGGTTGTTTGCGGTCTTAGTAGAGGCAGAATTGGTGCAGGCAAGTAAACAAAAACCCATAGATGCATGTGTAATACCGCTATCGGAGCATGAAATTGCGGAGGCGAATCGCGTAGCAGATAATTTGCGTAAAACTGGCTGGTCAGTGGATGTAGTACTGGGGGATAATAAGTTAAGTGCAAAGCTAAAATATGCGAGCCGCGTAGCGCGAAAAGCAGCAGTGATTGGTGACGACGAGCTCAAAAGTGGCAAATATAAGTTACGTGATTTTGAAAGCGGCGTAGACGCGATTCAGCAAATCTAGAGTCTTGACGGACGTCATTGGTCAACATTTAGCCTAGTTCAGACGGCGGTTTATTTCCCTAGGCCAGCGTCAAGATACATTTTGACATAGTCCCAGCCCCAGCTGCTATCAAATCCGGCAGTTGAGAAACGATTGAACTTGAAATATGGCATGCCGTTGGCGGTTTGAAGTGCGCGTTCGGTGTTTTTGTCGAGCTCATCGGCAGTCTCATGCGCTGCAACACACTGATCAAATTGGTCGCCCAAACCAGCCTTATGACCAATATTGAGCCAATAATCCGCAGGTAGGTTTTTGATTGCAGGCGAGGTCTTGCTGTCGCCGATGCCTTTTGAGTGGTAATCTTGGTCGAGCGCCGTTAATGCGCCATGATAAAAATCCCAGAATTTGTCTTCGCGCATTGCGCAGTAGGCCGCCTCCGCGGCATCGCGTGAGTATTGCGATCCGTTTGCCTCGTAAAGATAATCAGTCAAACGCACCTCGAAAAGAATATTGTTGTCTGCAAGGTACTGCTCAAATTCTGCTTGGTTATCCATAACGGCACGGGAGAAGTAATCACAGTATGGGCACATAAGATCTGTGTACATGACGTAAAAATTCTTCGACTCAAGATCGCCAACAGTGGCGGCTTGGTTCCAGACTTGGTCGGCAGCAGACTGTTTAGTTGATGAATTAAGGATGATGACCGCAAACAGGGCAATGACTACACCAATGATCGCGATACTGCGCCAGATTTTACTCATGCTTTTTCTCCTGACTATTAAGTTGATGTTTGTGCTGATATTTTTCACTGACGATAATTGCATAGGCGTCGTTGCCAAGGCGTTTTAGCGTTAAGAGAGCAACGACGACAGCGGCAGCGGTCAATAAACCCGATATTGCTCCGGCGAGGGCATAACTACTAGTACTAAATAGCGTAGTGATGAGCGGCGCCAGTAAAGTCGTACCGCAAGTTGGGCAACCAGTACCGAGAACAGCTAAGCCAGCAACTAGCCCAGCATTCTGTAGGTTGTCAGCGTTAGTTGCAGTTGCGACGACTTGTTCTGTTCGGCTGCGGCGGCGTTTTCGCCATACTAAAACCACTAGACCGATCAAAATACTCTGTAAAAGAGTTACGCTAAATAGTAGCAGCCAGTCCCAGAAACTACGCCCGACGCCAAATAATCCGAGAAAGCCATCCAAAATAAGCTTGAGTTTTTCCGTAATATCAACTTGCCAAAAAAGATCTAGCGCCGCTGTGCTGCCAGAAAAGAGATTCATTAAAGTGCCAAAAATAATGAAAGTTGAGACAGCGGCAAGTAAAAATTTATAATCTTTTGTCGCTAAAATAATACCCGAACCAGCTAGTTTCCATTCATCTAGCCAGCGGTTGAGTTTTTGCTGCCAAGGCTTACCTCCATGTGTCATGTTTTTATTTTATCACAGAAAAACGAACTGGATGGAAAATACCATACCCTGTACTTTCATTATAGCATACTTTTTCATAAAAGTCAATATGTTAGTGTTCGGTTTTTGCGATTTTCCCCTGTAATTTTTAAAAATTCGACTTTTAGCGATTCCATGGAAAATTTGAAAAATCAATATTGACGCGTGTACTGGTCATGCTAAAATAGAATTAGAAGTTCGGACGAGATCTGACGTTGAGGGTCGCCTGAGTTTCAAAATATTAAATTTAGCACCGGGTGAAATTATGTGCTATCAGAAATAAAAGTCCTGCGGTTGCGGGACTTTTTGATGATATGGGATTTAAGGAATTCTGTGATATAATTAAGAGAAGTCTGTATGACATGATGCCCGGTTGGCGGAATTGGTATACGCGTTCGACTTAAAATCGAATGGAGAAATCCATATGAGTTCAAGTCTCATACCGGGCACCAGAGGATACAAAGATGGCTCATTTGAGTCATTTTTTGGTGATAAACAAGAGTAAAGTGGGCTTAAATTGTGCGTTCCAACTTTTTCAAACTCCCCTGTGCTTAGATTGACCTTGATGCCGTGAGAAAAAAATCATTTGCTGGAGTAGTTGTCGCGCTTCTAGGGATACTCCCTGCCAGATTTTGGCAGGGTTCTCCATCATACCGATGAGATTGTTGATTTTATTCTCGCTCAGAGCCTTTTGTTCCTGAGCCGCAGCGATTTCGTCCTCTAGCCGCTTTTTATCTTGCTCTAAAAGTGTCATATATCGCTCGTGGTCAGTCTGAGTGCGTTTGCCTCGCATTACTGCCTTGAACGATTCGTCGTCCTGCTTCTATAAGTTAGCGAATTGCTCGGTTTTCTCTGCGACATCTCGCTCTGCCTTCTCTACGCTATGTTTCATTGCCCTTGCTAGTTTTGAGACCGATTTCCTTAGAATATCGCACCGTTTCTGCCACACTATTACCCTCTAGAAAATAGCCAAGCACATCCTCCACCTTCTTGTCGGTATCTCCTCGCTCGTCTGGTGCCAGAATCGTGCGATAGCGAGTTTTTCCATCCTTTGTCTTTTTGTCGATTGGGATGTGTTGCCTCACGAATCCGACTGGTGCCTGACTTTGCCAATAACCTTGAGCCGCAATCGCACGCATATTGTCCGTAGTGGTGGCAGATTTGGTGTCATTATCGAACTGATGCATACAGATGGAAAGATTTTCCATCATTTTGCCCTGAGGTGTGTTATCAATGGTCTCTTTAGTTGAACGTAGTTCGACCTTCCTTTTTGTTAAGATTGGAGCAATGTCGGCTGAGAATGATGACAGATTACGAGTGAGCCTAGACAGGTTGTAAAACGATTACGGCATCGGTTTTTACTTTACCATTATCAATATCGTTCAGCATCTGCTGCAGTTGCGGACGATTGGCATTCTTAGCCGAAAAGCCGCCATCCCAATAAACATCGAATAGTTCGATATCGTTCGCTTTACAGTAGTCGATTATAGCCTGTTTCTGCACCTCACGAGATGCTCCGTCCACCTGTTCCTCGGTCGAGACACGGGTGTAGCCAACAGCAGTTTTGATAGTTCGGTTTGGTGATAGCGTTTTATTCATCGCTAGATTCCTCCTTAGGATTCGTTAGATTATTGAAAAGTTCAGGGTTAGATGTGAGCGTTAGGGCTATTTCTCCAAGAGTAATACCAACTTTCCTGATGTAGTTGTCGTCGAGGGTTTCGGCATCTTTACCGAGAACTTTCCTCAATTCCTTGACGCTCATAAAAGGTGTCGCCAAACTAGGCGTAGAAGATTCCGAGGCAGAGCCAGTCGGAAGTGTGCTGGAGGTCATAAATCATTAGCCCTCGCCAGTTTTCCAGCGAGGGTGTTTTGAACATCAGAGTGCCCACGATACGAGGTCATCCCAGAGTTCATCGAGGTCGTAGAGTTCGCCTTTTTTGACGGGCTTTTTTGCCATCACTTTGGCAATTTCCAGCACATCGTGTGCCAGTTCATCAAAGCCAACCGTGTGGCAATGTAAGTTGCCGATTTTCCAGTCGCAAGGCAGGTCCGTCTTGTCGAGCGTAGCAGACGAGTGGACACCGATTGCTTTACCTGTGGCATTGCTAATTCTTCTCTGTATCACTCTGGATGTTTCACTCGGCAGACTCTTACCCTCATAGAAGTTCTCGTAGAGAGTCAAATTGCCGGGTGTAGCCATCGCCAGTTTCACAGCCTCATCGATAAACTTCTTTACCTTGAAACGGAAGTTTCCACCACGGAAGATGGGGATGCGATTTGTCGCATCGTAAAGCGTCGCCATCTGTCGATTCGATAATCCAGATGTGCCACTAACAAGTGGCTTATCTGTGCAAATCGCCAGTTCCAGCACCCTGTCGAATACATCGGGATGCGAGAAATCGACAATGACATCGATTTCGGCTCGCTCTGTCAGCCGAGCCAAGCCATAGAGCCCGCACATCCCAGTTTTGTAGTCGAGCCAGTCTACGCCCTCAAAGAGTTCGCCACGCAGGTGACAATCGTCTGCTCCTGTGACATTGCGTTTCATCCCAGCGACAATTTCCACATCGGGCATACTCCGAGCCGCCACGGCTGCCTCTCGTCCAGTTCTGCTAGTCAATCCGCTCCAGAGAATCCTAGTAGTTTCCATATTACCCCTCCTTTTCTTCCTCAACTACAATAAAATAGTCCAAACCATCAGCATTCGGGTTGCTTTGCTCGATAGCCGTGATTTGTTTGTTGAACTCAACCTTTTCCAGGCTGGGCATCAGCGGTCTAACAGGCACTTTGTCGACTTTGGCATAAATGCCCACTACACTTCCTGCTCCAGCATTTCGCATCACTTTAACCAGTTCGTGCCGTAAGCCGTGCGTGCTAGATTCGGCTGAATCTAGTGTCACAACTACTGCTGAGTGGTTTTTGATGTTTCTTACCAGGGTGGCTGTGTCAGGTGCTTTGGTATAGTAGCGAGCGAATCCTCGTAATCCATCCACTATCGCATCTAAGACCTCGTTCTTAAAATCGCAGTCAGCCCCGAACAATACGATGCTGACTGGCTGAGCCATCTCCTCCTTGATTTTGTCGAAGATTCTCTCAGATGTGCTTACCCTTTGGATTTCCCATTTCTTGCTCATATTAGCCCCTCCTATGATAGATTTTTTGGAAATGATGGATACTATCTGTTCATTGTAGCACAGATTGCTAATTTTGTCAATAGCAACAGAGGCCAAACTGGTATTGCTATCTTAAAGCCTATATTCCCAGCCGACCGATAGTTCACCGATGGTCAGTTCAGTCTTCTAGTATAGCCTCGATAGCCACTTCGCACCAGTTGCTCGGCATACTTTCATTGTAGGTCGGTAGCTTCTACCACGGCTTTATGGAAGTCTGGGTAGTTGTCGCACCAACGGTAGAAGGTGTCGGTGGAGATTCTTGCTCCTCGGCAGACATCAGTCACAGTATATCCATCACGGATTAGGACGAGGATTCGCTCCGTGGCTTCTGGGGTGAACTTTGATTTTCTACTCATATTCTCAAAGAACTATTTTATTCCCTCACCCACAACAAAAGTCTATATAATAGTATACTTTGGCTAAAAAGTCAATAGCTTTTGTCCGTAGTGGGCACGTTAATCTTAACGACAGTAAAGTCTGGGACGTCGGCCACACTCTCTATAGTTGGTCGCGCGTGGTAAGGTCTACTTCTACGGTCTACGACTTAAGCGTGTATCCTACTGGAGTCTATCCGTCAAACGACGGCCCTCGCTGGTATGGTTTCCCCCTCCGCTGCCTCTACCTAGGTAGTGTTTGATGGAGAGAAGAATGATGTTGGAAGAAAAGATTAAGATGATACTTGAGTGTCGTTAGAGACCTTGGCACTTGTTGTCTTGGCTGAGATTTTTCGCATCTTTAGGTAAGAAAAATCTCACCACTGGTCTCCTAACGACACTCAGGTATCATCATTGGAGTATTATGTCTTTTCTTCCAACATCATCTCCCTACCCTTAGCTTTTGTCCGTAGTGGGCTTGTTAATAGCGACACGGGCTCGACTGGTTATCTTGGCCACATCGGTTGGTTCTGGTCGCAAGTCAGCCAATCTAATCTTTATGCTTACCGCCTTGTTTTCGTCTCTATCGACGTAACTCCATCAGATAGTTACCACCGCTATCATGGTTTCTCCCTCCGCTGGTTCTGCCTAATTAATAGAAAACTTGAACTATTAGAATAACCCCTATTTATAGGGGTTATTCTAAGTTTAACTTTGTATCAAATGTATAGACTTGATTTGGTGGTCCAGAAGGGACACTTCTTGAACCTGCTTCTATTGTCGCAAAACTTCTCGTAGAAGCAAGTATGGTAGGGTTTTTAGGCTTCCAGCCTTCGATGTGGCTACCGCCCCAGAACTGAACGGCCAATACGAGTATATCTTATAGATAATCTACCACTTTTTTCTCGAACCCAACTTACGCCTAGTAGTGTAGGAGGACGAATGCGGCGACCCGTGGGGCGTCGAGCGAGCGGCGGATGGGCGGCAGCCCCTACGCATAGCCCTCTAATCCGCAAAAACGAAGACCCAAAACTAATACGGGTAAGGTAGCATAATCGACCCCATACACAGTCTACCGTCTGTGCCAAGCGTGAACGCCGCAACGCCGTTCTGTTCTAATGAGCTAACCAACTAATAGGGGTGAAGATGGTAGTGTATAATTTCTGTGTTCAATTTTATAGGGGGGGGGGTGAAACTTCTTATCTTTTTATGAGGTTTTGACTGGAGTTTTACGGGTTTTGCGGCTGAAGTAGGGGTTCTGTGTCGGTTTTCGATTTTTGCTCACCATTATTTAGAGGGGGCGTATTTTTTAACCAAAAATTATTTTTGGCAGTTGGCGGTAAGATATTAAGTATGGGAAGACCAACGAAATACAATCAGGAAGTTGCCAATAGACTTATTCTTTTTATCGAGCAAGGGCTAACAATAACAGACGCCTGCTATGGGGTCAACATCTCCCCCGACACTTGCTCTCGTTGGCGGCAGAGATACCCAGAGTTTGCGGAGAGGTTTATGGAAGCGTCAAAGAAGCAACTTTGGGGGTCGGCGGACGCTCTCGCAAAATACCACCATTATCGTCCATACAAACGAAAGGTGGGTGTTTGCCTACCTTCACGCCAAAAGCCCCATAGCGAGGCTCTACGGGGCTTACAGAGCTATTTTGCTGGTGGGGTTGGTGGCGGTGAACTGGACGATGATTTTGTTTGTGAAGTATTCTAGGGTGGGCGTTTTAGTTTTATATCAAAAATGGTATAATTAAGATGTCAAGTTTATAAAATCTAATAAGCAGTATGTGAAGGATGTTATGGAAGAAGTCTTTAGATATCTCAAAGCCCTAGAGGTTAATTTCCTCACTACGAGAAATGGTGAAGGTGTCAGTTGTCGACCGTTCGACGACCCGGTGAAGTTTGACGATAAGATCTATATGTTAACGCACGCCGAGAAGGATGTTGCGAAGCAACTTGCCGAAAATAATCATATTTGTATCGTAGCCTATAATCCCGAGAAGGACGATTGGCTACGAGTTTTTTGTGAAGCGATTGATGATAGCGAAAATACCGCCGCCAAGCAAGCTATCATTGACGAGTTCGACTGGGCGGAAGAAGCCGGATATACGCTCGATAATCCGGGTTTCAAATGCTATTATTTAGCCAATGCCAAAGCCGAAATTCGTGATAGCGAGGGAAAGGTGTTGACTAGTTATGAGTTCTAAAAGACTGCTGCTTGCTTCGTCCGGTCTTGCCAACGAAGAAATTATTTCTGCCCTTGAGGAAATGGTGGGAAAACCGCGCAAAGAAATCAATGTTGCCGTAATTAACGAAGCGATGAAAGGCGAGCCTGGCGACCATCGCTGGTTTGCCGAAGAACTAGCACGGATTACCACCATCCTTGGCGGCAATATCGAATTCATCGACCTTCAAGCTCACAATATTGATTATGTAAAGTCTCGTATTGACAAAGCTGATATGGTATTTTGTTTTGGTGGCAATACTGATTATCTCGCCAACACCTTTATAAAAACCGCTTTCGACAAAATCTTGCCGCAGGTTTTAGCGGAGAAAGTCTGGGTTGGAAGTTCTGCTGGTTCGTGCGTTTTGTGTCATAAAGAAGCCAACGAAATACAAAGCACTATCTATAAAGAAAAGCGAGAAGCCGATAGATTTATGGAATACGTGCCGATTATTTTCTTACCTCATCTCCATGGCTGGTTTAAGTTTGATAAGCCAGAAATTCTGCGTGCTTCCGAGCTGACGGATTTGCCGGTATATGCTTTGTCGGATAATGCCGCATTGAAAATAATTGATGACCAGCAGCCGGTTGTCCTCGGTTCCGATTATACCATTGCGAAAGCTGGGGAAATACAATGAAGCTCTACCTTGCTCGTCACGGTTTAACGGACTGGAATAAAGAAATGCGTGCTCAAGGTCGTAAAGACTTGTCACTCAACGCAGAGGGGCGTGCTCAAGCCGAAGAATTGCGGGATAAAATCAAAGGTATTGAGTTCACCGCTGTTTACGCTTCACCCTTGAAACGCGCTGCCGAGACCGTAGAAATTGCTGTCGGTGACCGCTCTGAGATTATTTATGATGACCGGCTGCTGGAACGCTCATTTGGCGATTTTGAGGGCAAGGTCGTGAAGTCGTGGTCGGAACTTGTAGAAGGGGTAAATATAGATGACATTACTTTGGAAGAAATCCCCGGCGGAGTAGAAGCTGTGCGGAGTATGCTAGCACGCGTGGACGACTTCTTGAACTACCTCAAGCAACATTATGACGACGACGCCGTAATTCTTGTTGTTGGGCATGGCGCAATGTCGAAAGCCTTTGACTGGGTACTCACCGAGCATAGCGCCGATGATGTTTTTGGTAAAACTCATCTCGGCAACGCCGAGGCTAAGGAATATAACTTTTAGTTTTTCGTGCTGCTCTTGCTAACATGTTGACATAAAAACATCCTTGTGCTGGAACAGGGGTAGAGGAATAGAATGCCCACCCCTGTTTTTCATGCTAGATAATGTCATATATTATGATATAATATAAAATATCATAACGAGAGGAACAAGTTTATGAAAAAAGAGATGATGTATTCCCCCTTGGTGGACATCACTAAGATATTGAAGGGTATCCCAGACCGCAAGAAGCCTTGCGACCGAGAAACCACCGAAGATGGCACGGAGGTTATTTTAGAGGGTGATATGGGAGAGAAACCACATCACGGTTAGGAGTAGATTATGCGAAAACGACGCCAACAAGAGCAGCCTGGCAACGTTGCTAGGAAGGACTTGAAGTTCGTCCTCTATGCTCGTAAATCGACCGAGGAAGATACGAAACAGGTTCACTCCATCGAAGACCAAATCGCAGCCTGCCAAGAATACGCTGAGGCTGCTGGTGACATCAATATCGTAGAAATCATCAGAGAGCAGAAATCAGCCAAGTATTCTCGAAACCGTCCTGAGTTCACCAGGATGATTCAAGGTATCAAAAAAGGCGACTATGATGCTATTATTGCCTATGCTCCAGACCGCCTGTCTCGCAATATGCTGGAGGCTGGAGAGGTTATCGATATGCTCACCCCTACCAAAGAGCGAGGCTCGATTCTACTGAAAGACCTCGTGTTCCCTAGTGCTACCTTCGGCAACGACCCTGGGGGTCGTTTGTCGCTCGCCGTGATGTTCTCCCTTGCTACACAATACTCAGAACAGTTGTCTGAGCGTGTCGCCCTAGGACATCAGAAGAACCTCAAGCATGGCATCTCCTCTGGCACACCAAAATAGGGCTATACCCGTGATGAGTTCTCTGGGCATTATGTGCCAAGCCCCATCTTCGATGCCATTAAAGAATGTTGGAAGATGATGCTTGATGGCAAGTCTCAAGCCGATGTCTTGCGATGGCTGGTAAAAAAATAAGATTCGTAGGCAAACGAAATCCGGCAAACTCATCAAGCCGACCAAGCAAATCCTCAATAGTATCTTCGATGATAAAATCTATGCTGGCATCCTAGAGCAAGGTGGTGAAGTTGTGAACCTCTGCGAGGCTCAGCCAGACTTCGTGTCAATGGTGACCGAAGCTGAGTTTGAGAAGGTTCAAGAAATGCGTAGCGGTCGCTATCAAGTCCATATCAAACACAAGGATGGTTCAAGCGTTGAACTACCACTCAAGGGGATGGTCTTCTGCGATGTCTGTGGTAGCAAAATGTATCCTGGAGCGAGTAAGGGGCGTTTACCAGGTAAGAAGTTCGTGTATTACACTTGCCAGAATAAAGAGTGTCCTCGCAAACCAAAGGGCATCCGAGCCAAATATGTCTTTGATGACCTATATAAGACGCTCAAAGCGATGAGCCTGGATTCAGATGCGACTTACGCCGCCTATGAAAAAGAGCTCGATGAGAACATCAAACTAGAACTAGATACCTTGAGGAAGGAGCGAACCAGTCTTGTCGGTGTCAAAAACCAGCACAAACGAGATTTAGACCTCGCCAATGCTGACTTCACTCGCCTGTCTGACCCCAAACTCAAAACTCCAGAGGCTACGCTTGAGGCTTGCCGTGCTCGTATAGATGCTGCTGAGATGGCTATGAACGACATCGCTGATGATATTGCCGAAATCGACAAGACCCTGAACGACCCAAACTCCATCAAGATGGCGAAGGAAGATTTCTTGAACCTGCTCGCCACCTCTGCTGAGAAACTCAAAAACGGCACTTTTGCCGAAAAAGATGCCATCGCCAGAATCTGGTTCTTGAACCTACGAATTGGCGAACAAAAAGAGGTCTCCTACCTCTGTAAAACGGAGATAAAATACCTCGTCAAATTTGGAAATGTCTCTTCTGGTGGTTCCGGGCGGACTTGAACCGTCGACACAAGGCTCTTCAGGCCTCTGCTCTACCAACTGAGCTACAGAACCGTATGTCCTTATATTAACATACTTGGCCTGAAAAATAAAGCCTTTTGTTAATCGTCTGAGCTGCGGCGTGTAGGATTAACAAACATATGAGAATTATTTATGAGTATGTTTATGCTTGTATTGCTTTAAGTAATCGTTTGGGGAAAGATAGCCTAATGGTCTCATTGGTCTATTGTTGGTTTTATCTTGGTGACGTTTTAACCTCTGTTTGAAGTCGTCAAAACTTACAAAAGGTTTCTGTTTTCTAATTACTTCGGAATAAAGTAACTTTTGGTCTTCACGGTGGCTCCGTTCGACCTTGACATTATGCTTAGGCGTGTGTGGTTTAATGTATTTTACTTGGATCTTTAGACGAGAAGCCGTAAGCTCAAAGAGACTTTTCTTATCGTCATCACCTACTAATAATCGCTTCGTAAACTCAGCCCCATTGTCAGTTTGGACACGCTCTATCTCTATTCCGAGTGTCTTAAGCTGCGATACAACAATCTTCAGAAACTCTGCCGATGCAAAAGTATTATGCTCACGGCTTCCCCATAATACACGATAACGAGAATACTCATCAATTGCCGTATATTGATAAAAACGATCAAACGGATATTGCTCTAAGTATTCTAGGCTAATACACGCTCGAGGAACATATTTTACATCAATTTGGACGCGTTCTCCTGGATGAGTCATTTGTTCGTATGTTTTATGTTGCTTACAAGTTGGTGATGGACTAGACTTTGGCTGGGTTGGATTTCCGAGTCGCTTCAAGGCTTTCTCACAACCTTGAAGTGTACGAGCGTAGCCATGCGACTTCGCTCTTAACCAAAAGTCTTGCAAACCCATATTGGGATTACGTCGACGTAGATTGCGTAGCAAGGTTAATTCTGCTTCTGTATGAGCCCTAGAGTGGCTTCTAGGACGTCTGGAATGGTTGATTAGTGCCTGATAGGTTCTTCCACCTTCTAGCCAACGTTTCTGCCAAGCAAACAACGTACGTCTTGGTACTCCAAACTTCAAAATGGCTTTCTCCATACTATGTAATCTGGCGTATTTTACGATACTTTCTTTAGCTTTTGCCTTTTCTGCTTCCTGTTGTGTTATACTCAAAATAACCCTCTTCGGTTGACCCCTAGTTAGTTGTCTTACAACTCTAACTATACAACCTCGAGGGTTATTTTGCGAGAGAAATTTCTCAGATGTTTGTTAAGCTAACATTTGTTAATCGTCTGAGCTGCGGCGACCATAGATAGTTACTCCGGCAAGTGCAGCAGCATCAATAAGAATCAAGATTAGCCCAGCCAATTCGCTGCCTTGGAGCAAGAGCATGCCACCAAGTATGCCTACGCTAAGCGCAAGGATAAACCCAATGATAGTGCGTACTTGCTCAGCTTTGACTTCGGCCTCAAGGGCGCGCCGCTCAGTCGCTTGGCGATGAGCGGCGCGCTGCTCGGCGAGTTCAATCAGACGCTCAGCACCTCCAGGAACAATTTTTTCGTATTTTGCCAAC
>CAOQYN010000017.1 GCA_948514425.1 uncultured Candidatus Saccharibacteria bacterium | reverse complement strand
TCGCGTCATTTTTAAGTGATGCTCTCCCTCCGGTATCGTTCGGCTCAAGTTCGTCCGCGAAAATAGCGTCGAACCATCCAGCTCCACGCTCGCACCTGTTGGAATTGAATGAATTTGTGCTAGCCCCGACTGTTCAATACTACCATTGCTACTCACAAAAAAACCCATTGAAGCTAAGGTCGCCACCGCTACAATCGCCACCACCGCAAAAACCATTCCCGCCTCAGCAATTACTACTTTTATCATATGACGACGCTCTCGCCGTTCGCGCTCTTCAAAATCCATACTACACATTATTATAACATGAATCATGTGTAAATTTTGCTCTTGCTTTTTTATACTACTTACAGCTATAATAGGTATAAGCAAAAACGTGATGAGGAGTTATTAATGGGTAAAATACAGATTGATTCAGGTCGGTCGAGTGCTGCGACTCATCGTCTGACTCAAGCATCTACGACTTTAAATCGTCGCTATGTTCGTCGTCCATCCAATATCGCTGTCGACGAAGCTGCCCATGCCGCCACTTTCCGCGACCAAGCTACTAATACTCCGCGCGTTGCTCCTTCACGTCTAGTCAATCTCCGCGTCCACACTGCTGACCTTGAAAAAGCCAAGGCATCCGCAGCCAAATCCGAGTCCATAACCCCAGAAATTGAAGAACCCACGAATGACGAAATGCCAGTCATTATGACCCCAAATATCGTCGAATTCGGCCGACCCGCAGAATCTACCAACGAAACCTCAGACAATATATCACCAGTGCAAACTTCATACACCCAGCCCGAAACAGACGAAACTATCACTTCTATCGCCCATGATGCCGCCGAAATCGCAAACACCGAACCACCTGCTGAGTCCACAAAAGCCCCCGAAGAAATTGATACTGCCGCCCTCGCTGCCAGCATTGCTGCTGATTATGCTGCTACTAGCCTCGGTATGAGCATCAAAGAATTCGGCAACGGTCACGACGATTATGCAATGTCCGAACCAAACGGTGAGACTATCGCCGAGCAACAAGCCGATGCTGAAGCCGGCATCGAAACAGTCGAACCGTCATCTTCTATGATGTCGAACGGTGATTCTGTAGAAGCTATCGCATTAGCTGCTTCAAACGCTATTGCTTCAATTCGCGAAGCGACCGAACCCGATCAAGTCTCAGAGCAAGTTGCCTCTCTTAAAGCTTTTGCCGAAAACATCAAGTCCAGCCCAGCTATGCCCGAAATGCGCGAACTAGGTGACACCATCGACAAGTTCGTAAATATCGCCATGAAATCCAGCAAGGTCAAAGAAGAAAACGAACGTAAAGTTGCTGCCAAAGTCGCCCTGTCCCCCAAAGTCACTCGCGCTGCCGCCAAAGTTACAAAATCTTCTGCCAAGGTCATGGCTGCAAATAGCCGTACTAAAGCTCGCGCCGCTAACACTCCAATGAATACCGTAGCTATGCGCCGTACTACTATGCCTGCCAATAATATGCAAACTGTAGCCAGACCACAAATGCGCCGTCGTTCTAGCCCCCAAGAGCTTAAAGCTAGCGCTATCGAAAGCGCGCTTGCTTCCGTTGCCACCATGGAAGACCGTGGTATCAAACCCCGAACCAAGAAGAGCATACCTCGTAAGAAAACTGGAGCCAAACGCTTTGCCATTGCCCTTACATGCGCCGTGGCTTGCGTTATCGCTGTCATCGGATTTGTTGGCGCAAACATACCTGATATTTCTGTTCGTGTCGCCGCTATGCAGACTGGTATTCAAGCCTCATACCCATCGTACACTCCTCGCGACTACTCGCTAGGCGACATCAGTTCCGAAAATGGCAAAATCACCATGGTATTCAATGGCCCCGACAACTCTTCATTCAAACTCATTGAAGAAAAATCATCCTGGGATAGCTCAGCTCTACTACGCAATTATGTCGAACCGTCTTGGGGCGAAGAATACGCCACTACGCACGAACAGGGAATTACAATCTACATTTCCAACGCCAGTTCTGATGCTGCCTGGGTAAACGGCGGAGTCTTATATAAAATCACCTCCGAAGGTACCTCGCTCACCAAAAAACAAGTTCGCAGCATCGTCACTTCGTTGTAAAATCTTTAACATACTATATAATATATAGTATGTTAAAGACACGTTTTGCTCCTAGCCCCACTGGTTACATTCATATCGGCAACGTTCGTAGCGCAATCTATCCTTACCTGATTGCAAAACAAGCCAATGGCAAATTTATTCTACGCATCGAAGATACCGACCAGAGTCGCTACGTCGAAGGTGCCACCGAGCTTATCGAAAACACTCTAAAGTGGCTCGGTCTCGATTGGGATGAGGGCCCCATCGTCGGCGGCCCCGATGCCCCATATTTCCAAAGTGAACGTAAAGCTATCTATCACGCATGGGCTAAGAAGCTCATTGCTCTTGATCGCGCCTACGCCGACCCTACTCCTTCCGATACCATTCAAGAATATCGCGACCAATGCAGTTCCCAGAAAATCCCCTATCTTTACCGTAATTTCCGTCCCGAAAATCCGCCAGAATGGCACGAAGGTATCCCTCTCCGCTTCAAAGCCGACCCCAAACCTCGCACTTGGCACGATGAGGTCATGGGTGATATGGAAGCTGGCCCCGAAGTTCAAGACGATATTATCCTAATCAAAGCCGATGGTTTACCGACATACAATTTTGCTCACATCGTAGACGATGCCACCATGGGTATCACTCATATCTGCCGCGGCGTCGAATATCTATCTAGTACGCCAAATTATCTCGCTATTTACGAAGCCCTCTCGCTTAATGTTCCAAAACTTATTTCATTACCACACATCCTCGGCCCCACTGGCGGCAAAAAACTCGGTAAACGCGATGGAGCAAAATCCGTCGACGAATACCGCAAAGACGGAATCTTACCCGAAGCCATGCTCAATTATTTAGCCTGCCTCGGTTGGAATGATGGTACCGAAGAAGAAATCTATACAAAAGCTGATCTCGTTGCTAAATTCTCTATCAACCGCATCCAAACTTCGGGTGCGCGCTTTGATGAAACAAAACTGCTCTGGCAAAACGGCCAATGGATTCGCAAAATCGTCGACGAACAAGGCGTTGATGCTCTCTATAGTCGCACCACTGACTTCTGGCCCGAAAGCGCCCAGACATGTGATGACGCATACAAAAAGCAAGTTCTTAGTATCATCTACGACCGCCTCAAGACTCTCGCCGACTTACGCACTATGACCGACTATTTTTTCACCGACCCCGACATCGACGTTGAACTCATCACAAAAAACAAGTTTTTGAAAAAAAATTCTGAAGAAGAACTCAGCGCGTTACTACAAGACGCCGCAGCACAACTGGAAGACAGCGACTGGGATGAAGACGCCCTGCAAACTACACTCAACCAGCTACTCAGCCAAACCGCCAAAAAACCCGCCGAACTCTTTTCGCTTATCCGCATCAGCGTCTCATACGCACCTTTCAGCCCCGCCTTGCATCAGACCCTCGCTGTTCTTGGCAAAAACACAACTCTAGCTCGCCTGCGTCAGACAATTACTGCCATAGAAAATCATTAAAACTTATGCTAAAATAAAAAGAACTAAACAGGAGCTTATTTTTATGGCGACAAAAAAGCCAACCTCGAGTAAATCTCAAACCAAAACTACTACACCAAAACCGACTTCACTGAACGACGCCAAGTCTACCGAACCCACCAAACCAGTCAAAGCTTCTAAGTCTGCCAAAAAAGAGAAAAAACCAAAAACTCCACGCACGACCAAGCAGAAAATGGTCCTTACTAGTTTAATCTTTATTTCAATTTTATTAGTCGCCGCAGCTATTACAACCATTGTATTACTCCTTACTCATAAATCCGATATCGACAAAGCCGAACGTGCTGAATTTACCGAGCCAATCTACAGTACACTTACCGGAGAAGAAATCGCCAGCGAAGAACTAAACAATACCCCTACCTACTGTGTCCAAATCCCCAACGGTTCAACCGATGGAGCCCGCCCTCAAGCTGGACTAAATCAAGCTGGAGTCGTTTTCGAAGCTATCGCCGAGCGGGGAATTACACGCTTCGCCGCTGTCTTCCAAAATGCCAACACTAGCGTCATCGGCCCTATACGATCTCTACGCCCATACTATCTTGATTGGGACACACCTTTTGACTGTACCGTCGTTCATGCCGGTGGCTCCGACGAAGCTATCGCCGACATCAGCACTAACGGACAACGCAATCTCGATGAGAGTCTAGAATACATGTGGCGCGAAAACAGTGATCGTTCTTGGAATAATTTGTTTACTTCACCAGCGGACATCGCAAAATTCAACACCGCTCAAGGCTATAACACCTCGGACATCAAAGCTTTCCCGCGCTACAAACCCGAAGAAACCGATGCAATTCTTGCTGAAATCGAAACCTGCAAAACTGAGTCCACGGATGAATCAACCGACACTACATGCCAACCAACCGAGCTCATAGACGAAATCACAATCGATTTTGGTCCAATTAAATCTTACAATACCATTTACCATTATGATCTTGAAAGCAACACTTACTTACGGTCTTATGCTGATGGTAACGCACATCTAAGTTATAACTGTCCAAGCGACCTCGATCAGCCCAATACTATGGCCGCCTGTGGTGAACCCACCCAAATTGCACCTCGCGTCGTCATAGCCATGTTTGTCCAAGAAAGTACCGCAGGTGATGGTTATCACGAAAATATCAATACAATTAGTGCTGGCAGCGCCCTTATTTTCCAGAACGGCGACGTCATTGAAGCGAGTTGGTCCAAGACTGCCCAAAATAGCCAAATCACCTTCCGTGATAGCGCAGGCGAGGATATCAAGCTCGCTCCTGGACAGCTCTGGATTGCCGCCGTTCCGCAATACGGTAATGTGGACTACTAAAAACTAATACTACACAAAAATAGAGTAGGAAAACCTACTCTATTTTTACAACCAACTCATCTCAGACACAATACTTGGTTATACTGGAGCAGCAATTAAGCCGCCCCAGTTAATGTGCACAAGATAAAACCAATCGCTGTCGCAACGAATAATTCAATATTCCAATCATTCAACGATACTTTCGCGTTTTGCAAGAACGGTCGCAAACTCTCGGTTATAGTCCGGCGACTTCTGGCTTGCGTTGCAACTCGCAAACCGTCAGCGTATATTATATGAGGCACGCCACCGCCATCGGCATTCGCCGTGAAGCTAAATTTACGAGTTACGGTTTCGTTTCAGAGCATCACCCCCTTTCTAATTAAAAACAAATCGCTTACGCGAAACCAACAGTTACGATAGATGGCACCTCGCCGAGCAATCCCGATGAGGCTAGGTTCATAAAGTTACATTACCGGCTGGCTTTCCTAGAACTCCCCAGTCCCTTCCGGAGCGATTTCCTCAACCGGAGCCCCTTCCGGAGCGATTTCCTCAACCAGAGTCACTTCCTCCGGTACTTCCTGGACAACAGATGCGTCAACGACAACTTCCTGCTCGTCATCGCCATCCTCATCAACAATTATTCCATTATTGATATCGCCATCCACATCAGATACATCACCTGTATCATGATCTGTCCATTCGTCACTCTGTCCATCATCAGTTATCGGTGGAGTTGCCGGTTTTGTAGGATCCAATCCGTCATTATTCTGGTTATCGTCCGGATTCTCAGTTGCACCATTTTCATGGTCAACACCTTCCGGCTCCTCTTCCTCCTGGTCTCCCAAACCATCACCCGGTTCGTTATCACCAATACCAGGATCAAATCCTGGCTTATTCTCCGGATCTACTTCTGGATCTTTCTGCCCATCTCCATCATGTTTCGGAGCATACGGGATTTTCAACGTTAATCCGCCTTCGACCATTACACCACTCACAGATGCAACATCTGCGGTGTATCCGGTGAAGGTTTTCGCCTTACCGGTTACCGTTGTACCAACCTTGAAGTTACCAAGGTTGTCAGTGCCGAGTGTTTCCCCAGACTCTTTGTCATAATGGATGAGAGTCGCTGGGTACTCCTTCGGCTCTGGATCGGGATTTGGATCAGGATCTGGAGTGGAAGTAGGAGGTTCTACTTCTGCTGGTGGATTTACTGGTGGATCTGCCGGATCTTCTGGCACTACCTTCGGAGTTGAAATCGGAGTTTCTACCTCTTCAAACTTCTCCGCACGGCTATCAGCCAAATTGACGCCGATTTTTAAAGTAATGTCTTCCATCTTATCACGATGAACTAAGATATACGACGGCTTATCCTCCTGGTAATCGGCCAGGCACGTTCTTTCGTTCGCCCAATCAGAATTGAGCGACATATGCCAATTTGCCGTACTCATCAAGCTCTGTTCACCTTCAAAGGAAAACAAATCTTCCAGTGATGCCACCAGATGACAATATACTCGCCAATAATTAAAAGTACCTTTCTTGTCATCCGTAACATCAGACATCACTAGCTTTGAGATATCTTTTGCCTTCTGCGCGTCAGCGTCAACGTACCTTACGCACGTCCAGAAGCCAGCAGGCTTCTCACCATCTTCCTCACGCTGCATTGCTCCCTTAATGAAGTTATCGAATTCGACGCTCCACTCATTTTGCTCTGCAAACTTCGGGAAAGACAGTAACAACTGATTAAACATGTCACCATACTTCGGGTCACGCAGTTTAATCTTTAGTAACCTCAGCACTTCTACGCGCTGATCAGCGAGCGGCAAAACAGCTAATCTGTTTATATCTTCCGCTAGTGTCGCCGCTAAGACATCTCTCAGCTCTTTCTGACTAGCAATGCTAGCTTTCCGCGCATCAATCACGGACTGCTCCATTGCTACAGGTATAGACACCGGATCATTAAACTCTTGACCCGTAACCTGCCCAGCCAAAAATGCCCTCAGGTCAGCCATCATCCCCATCTCTGAGACGGGGAGAAACTGTTCTTTCTGATTGCCAAACCGAGATAGCATTTCCTCGTCTTTGAGCAAAATCCTCAGATCATCCACGAGCTCCTCATCATCGCCGAGGCTAAAACCAGCCTCTCCTCCGATATTGTTACCACCGTTATTGATGCTTGAGCCAAGATAGCTCAATCCTGCTACGGCGCTCGCCGCCAACATCAACACTATGAGCATGAAAATGCCCACGCGTCTAAACGGCTTATTTCCCCTAGATCTTTTTCCAGGAGTAACCAATGTCGTTCTTCTTGCCATAATTCTTTTCCTCCTTTTTTATTTTTGTTTGGCAAAATAAAATATATTTACTAACAAAATTTCGGAGGGCACCAACCCTCCTCAATTTTGAGTATAGGGTTGGTGCGGCACCAATAGCCCAAAAGACCATCAGATGCCTAAAGTAACATATGACTTCGACAAAAATCATCGGTTTTATCTTATAAACAGATACAATTTTCCCCGTTAGCAACATAGCTCACGGATTGTATCTGAGATGAACTGATTGTTAATCTCCCTCGGGTCCATGACTATTAGACACACTCTTCCCGAATACCACCATTCTAGCACACATATTTAATTTTGTCAATACCTATCACACATTTATCCATAACCGTCTTATCTCTGTAAAATCAGCTCTTCTCACTTCCGTTTTTCAAACAACAAACCATATCCATCAATCCGCGCCAAATCATAACCCTTTTTACCCACAAATTCCACCAATTCTTCATGTTGACAAGGATCCGCTTCAAAAATCAAATACCGAACGTTCAACACATGACCATTCCTCAATTCGCGTAACAACCTCTTATAAAAGGATAAGCCGTGTTCTTTCGCAGCAAACAACGCCGTTTTTGGCTCAAATGCCAGCCCGTCAGCGTCCAACCAATCCCAATTCGGGTCAACATACGGCAAATTCGCCACCAACACATCAAACTCCCGAACATCCTCTGGCAAACTCAAATCTCTCAGCAAATTCGATTGCACAAGGTGTACTCGCCCTTCTAACCGCAAATTATTTTCCGCCGCCACATCCAACGCTTTCACGTATGCATCTATCGCCAATACTTCCGCCTGTGGAAACTCCAGCGCCAGCGTAATCGCAATACATCCGCTCCCCGTTCCAACCTCTACAAAACGCGGTCGATATGGCAAATCCAGCCCTTTCGCCAGCTCAACCAAACTCTCCGTCTCAGGGCGGGGAATTAAGACCGCTTTATTTACCACAAAGTTTCGCCCATAAAACTCCCGAAAACCCAGAATATATGCCAGCGGCTCACCTCGAACTCTTCGCGCTAGCATCTCGTCCAACATATCCTGATGTTTTTGAGAGATTTCGGTATCCTGATGCGCAAAAATATAACTCCGATCCACCCCTACCGGCAAAATCTCTGCCAGCCCCACCAACGCAATCAGTTCCGCATCTAACGCACTGATCTTCTGCTTTGCTAGCTTCAACCATTTTTCAATTATCATATTTCGTTTCGCTATTATACCATAAACTCCCGCCATAATCCAGCGAAATCACCCACAACGACGAAAGTCAAAACGCAGAAAACATTCCTTTTCCGCCCCGCTACTCTTCTGGCAACTTCCGTTCCGCAGCGCTCAACTCCCGCACCAAATCATCAATATCGCCATCCATTGCCGCACCAATATTCGACCGCGAATAATGAATCCGATGATCAGTGATCCGATCTTGCGGAAAATTATACGTCCGAATCTTTTCACTACGATCTCCCGATCCAATCAACGATTTCCGCGCATCGCTCGCCGCCAGCATTTCCTCCTGTTTCTTTTTCTCCATCAACCTACTTCTTAATACGTTCATCGCTTTAATTCGATTTTGCTGTTGCGAACGTTCGTCCTGCATCGCCACTACAATTCCCGTCGGCAAATGCGTAATCCGCACCGCCGAATCCGTCGTATTCACACCTTGACCACCATGTCCGCCCGAACGATAAATATCAATCCGAAGATCCTCGGGCTTAATCTCAAGATCACTTTCTGCCGCTTCTGGCAACACTGCCACCGTCGCCGTCGAAGTATGAATCCGCCCTTGGCTCTCCGTCACTGGCACACGCTGCACTCGATGTACACCGCCTTCGAACTTCAGCTGCCCGTAAGGCTTCTCCCCAAAAACCCTTATCACTACTTCCTTCATACCTCCAACTTCATTTTCATTCTGGCTCATCAATTCAACCTTTAACCCATGCCGCTCCGCATATCTCACGTACATCCGATATAATTCGCCGGCAAACAGAGAAGCTTCGTCACCGCCCGCTCCTGCACGAATCTCCATAATCGCCGGCTTATCATCCGCCGGATCATGCGGCAATAATTTCTCCTCCAGCTCAGTTTTCCAGGCATCAATATTCAAACCCAACACTCGCACATCCTCACGCGCCATCTCCCCCAACTCCGGATCATTAATCAATTCTGTAGCTTCAGCCAAATTCTTCTCAGCCTGTTCAATTTGCCGCACTAAATCCAAAATCCCGTTGATCTCCGCCAACCTTCGCGACTTTTCCGCAAAATCTGGAGCCGCATAGGCCTCTGGCTGCGCCAAAAAAGCCTCAATCTCATCTCGCTCCGTTTCAAACTTCTGGAAATCTATTTTCATCTATGCTATTATAACACATAGAGGGGATCAAAATACTCAGTTTGAAAATTAATCTGGGGTTCTTTAGCTCAGTTGGCTAGAGCGTACGATTCACATTCGTAAGGTCATTGGTTCGAGCCCAATAAGAACCACCAGATTAGTTTTTAACCATCTAAGAAGAATACATTATATGCAACTCCTCATCGGTCTTGGAAACCCAGGCACAGAATACAATTTCACCCGTCACAACATCGGTTTTTTTACCCTTGATTTATATGCCAAAATTCACAATCTCGACTGGCAAAAACCCAAATTCGGCGCCATCTGGACAAAAGATCACAACCGTATCCTGATCAAACCCCAAGATTTTTACAACGAATCCGGCCGCGCCGTTCAGGAATTCATCCATTTCTACAAACTAACCCCCGCCGATATTCTCGTCATCTGCGATGATTTCGATCTCAATTTCGGCCAAATTCGCTACCGCGCCAAAGGCTCCAGCGGTGGTAATAATGGCCTCAAATCCATCACCACAGCCCTCAACACTAGCGATTTTCCGCGCCTCCGCATCGGCACTAATAATCCCGCAATTCGCCAAAAAATCGGCGACACCAAATTCGTTCTTGGCAAATTTTCCCCCGAAGAAAGAGAACAACTCCCAAATCTCCTCCAAACCACCCTCCAACGCATCGAAGAAGTTCTCTAAACCAACATCCACTGATTCGCCCCTAGCGACCGTACTCGTCCCTTGATCTCCAACATCGTCATTGCTCGATTAAATTCTTGTGCCGATACCACGCCCTCCATTACTATTTCCTCTCCATTCCGCATTCCCCTCGCCAACATACGCAGAATTTCCGTTTCCGCGTCTGTATCACCAAACAACAACTCCGTCTGCCCCACTTTTCGCCTCCGTCGTGGCGGGAATAATATATCTAAAATATCTGCTAGTTCCAAATAAGGCTGCGCTCCCTGCCGAATCAACCGATTGCACCCTCGCGACAGCGGTCTCCCAATATCCCCCGGCGCCGCAAACACCTCACGCCCCTGTTCAAGAGCATGCGCCGCCGTATTCAAAGACCCACTCCGCTCTGCCGCCTCTGGTATCATCACTATATCCGCCAAGCCCGAAATTATCCGATTTCGCTCCAAAAAACACGTCTTCGGATGATACTCTGCCCCTGGCGCCAATTCGCTCATTACACACCCACCCGCTGCGACAATTTGCTCTGCCAATCCCACATGCGTCCTCGGATAAATATAGTCAATCGGCGTTCCCAACACCGCCACCGTTACCCCGCCCGCATCCAGCGCACCCCGATGCGCCACCGAGTCAATCCCATACGCCAGCCCCGACACCACAATCGCCCCACGTTTTGCCGCCTCATAAGCCAATTTATACGCAATCTCTTCACCGTATTTCGTCGGTTTTCTAGTCCCCACAATCGCCAAACTCTTCGGCCGTTCATAAGCCCGCTTCTTGCCCAATTTTAACCGTTTTTCTGGCATTTTTCCACAGAAATACAATCTTTTTGGCTTAAGCGCAATCGACTCTAACACCTCTGTAAAATCCGCTTCTTGGGGTCGAATTACGTTGTTTTTTAAAAGTTTTTGTGAAAAAAGTGTTGACATATATTACTCCGTGTGCTATAATGCTTATTAGTTAGAGTGAACGACTCCAACTGTACCTAAATAAATCATAATTTCCGCTAGCCTCGGAGCTTAGGCTCTAGACTAGCAGAAGTTGCGTGCTTTTGAAACCCCTAGGGTTGACAATTTCTTCTAAGGTTGTCGACTGTAAGTATTACCTCCACTTTTAGGGACGTTTCGAAGGCATAGCAATCCCTATAACCGGCGGGCCCCGTGTTTGTGTGAGGTGGGTCGCGCTTCTGGGTCACCGGAGTCGAAAAGCGATGCGTTATAGGGCCAAATAGCCCCAGAAAATTAGGTGATGCCCACCCTTACCTAGACCTCTGGGGCTTTTTGGTACTTAATTTTTAAAACATTGCGACATTTGCAATCAAATTCTTTGCTTTTTGTACAAAACACGAAAACCTATTGACAGTATGCATAAAGTATGCTACAATGTAAATACTACTAAGTGGCTACCGTACTTTCGCTAGCTGCTCATAGTAGTAAAAATTTTTGAAAGAAGGTGACGAAAAATGAAAGTTTACCTAAAACTCCATTCACACCCCATTTCTATCAAAGCGCTAGGAGTAAGCGCAACAACATAAGTATACTCCCCCAATAAAAAGGAGGTGAGCAGGGTGAAAAGACACATAGTCTTTCATTTACATCCATGTTCCAACAAAGCGCCACTAAGTGGTCTGAAATAGCAGCGCAAAGGCGCAAAGACACAAATTAAAACGCTGCCAGAGACCAAGTACATTAAAAAGAGAGATATGTCACAAACCCGCCCTTAATCCCACTGCATATCTACCTATCCAAGACCCCTCGCAAAGCGGGGGTCTTTTTCAATATCGCTTGACCTTCATGCTATACTATATAATATATGTCCAAAAACTTAGTTATCGTCGAGTCCCCGGCCAAAGCCCATACTATCGAGAAATACCTCGGTAAAGATTTTCACGTTCTCGCCTCCGTCGGGCATATTCGCAAAGACACCCATGTCGACAAAGACACTTTTGACGTCACCTACGAAGTCGACCCCGATCATAAAAAAATCATCTCCGAACTCAAAAAATCCGCCAAAGCCGCCGATACTATCTGGCTAGCAACCGATGAAGACCGCGAAGGTGAGGCAATTTCTTGGCATCTCATGGAAGTGCTGAAGCTTCCTAAGAACACCAAGCGCATCACTTTCCATGAAATCACCAAACCCGCCCTCGAGGCCGCGATTCAAAATCCGCGCACTGTTGATATGGCCATGGTCTCCTCACAACAAGCTCGCCAAACCCTTGATATGCTCGTCGGTTATGACCTTTCTGGCGTCGTGCGCAAAAAAGTCCCTGGCGCGATTTCTGCTGGGCGCGTCCAATCACCTGCCTTACGCCTCGTCGTTGAACGCGAACAAGAAATTGAAAAATTCGCTGCTTCCGCCAAATTTAAAGTTACCGGTAAATTCCTGACTGGAAACAAAGATGAACTTGCTGCCACCCTCGATCATACCTTTGACACCGAAAAAACTGCCGAAAACTACCTCAAAAAAATTGCCGACGCTAAATTTGAAATCTCTGATATTACTACCAGTCCAGGTGTTCGTCGTCCAGCTCCACCATTTACTACCGCATCGATGCAAATTGAAGCCAACTCCCGCCTCGGTTTCTCAACTCGCACCACCATGACTGCTGCCCAAGCTCTTTACCAAGCTGGTCTCATCACCTACCATCGCACCGATAGCCTCAACCTTTCCAAACAAGCCATTGCAATGACCGCGAGCTACATTGAGGAAAAATTCGGCAAAAAATATCTCAAAGTACGCAATTTCAAAACCAAATCTGCTGGCGCCCAAGAAGCCCACGAGGCCATCCGCCCCACTCATATCGACCAAGAAGTTGCCGGTAAAAACGACTACGAGCGCCGCTTATACAAATTAATCCGCAATCGCACACTTGCCACCCAGATGGCAGAAGCCGAAACTGAGAAAACTGTTGTAAAAATTACAACATCTACAGAACAAAAATACCTCTTTGAGGCTAAAGGTGAAGTTATAGTCTTTGACGGCTTTCTCAAAGTTATTGGACGCACCAAAGAAGACGAATTACCTTCCATGGCTACGGGCGATCCGATGAAAGCCGAAAAAATCACCGCTCGTCAAAGTTTTGCCAAACCTCCAGCTCGCTACACCGAAGGTTCACTGGTGAAAAAACTCGAGGAGCTTGGCATCGGTCGCCCATCCACCTACGCTTCAATCATGCAGGCAATCCAAAACCGCGGCTATGTCATTAAAGGCGACTCTGAAGGCAAACCACGCGAAGTAATTGAGCTAACTCTTAAAAAAGGCAACGTCAAAAAGGGAACTGCTACTGAAAAAACCGGCTCAACCAAGGGCAAATTATTACCAACCCCGATTGGCGAGCTATTGGCTGGTTTCTTGACCGACAACTTCAATAACATCGTCGATTATAAATTTACCGCCAATATTGAAGAGGATCTTGACAAAATCGCTGAGAAAAAACTTGAACGCGTCAAAATGCTCCGCGATTTCTACGGCCCATTCCAAAAAGAAGTCATCAAATCCGACGAATCAGCCCGCTACAACAACGCCAGGGAACTAGGAAAGGATCCAAAAACTAAAAAGCCAATCTATGCTAAAGTTGGCCGCAATGGTGGTTTCATCCAGCTAGGCGATAACGAAAAAACCACTGGCGAAAAACCACGTTTTGCGCCACTACCAAAAGGTATGACCGAAAAAACCGTTACATTGGAAGCCGCCCTAAAACAGCTCGAACTCCCCGCCCTACCTCGCACACTCGGCCAGACCAAAGACGGTGCCGAAATTATCGCCTCCAGTGGCCCATTTGGCCCTTACTTAAAAGCCGGGAAGTACAACATTCAACTCAAAAATGCTGACCCTTACACTATCACTTTTGCCGAAGCTGAAAAACTCTACCAAGAAAAGATGAGTTCAATCATCGCTGACTGGGGAGACATCATGATTATCATCGGCGCTTACGGTCCCTATGTGAAAGGTCCAGGTAGGTTTAATAATGTAAAAATCCCTAAAGATCAGGATCCGAAAAAAATCACTCTCGAAGAAGCCAAAAAAATGCTTGAAGAGAAACCAAAGGGACGCGGTAAATTTACACGCAAAACCGCCACTTCAAAACCCGCCAAAACTGCTAAAAAATCTACTGCCAAAACCGCAAAATCTTCCACTAAAAAGTCTTCAGGCAAAAAATAAGCATTCACACTAGCCACTACATATTGATTTCTCTACTAATACAAAAACTTTACTATAAGCATTTCGTGCAAAAAAGTCAAAATCTTAGCCCAAAATACAATTTTTCATAAAAAAGTGCTATAATGAAGGCAGAAAGTTGACCGAAAACTATTTTCCGCTGTTGACTCCAATAAGAAAACATGCTATTATAAAATAAATCATTTAATATTAACTATTATATAAGGTGACAAGGGAATCTGATGGATCAGCACGCCAGTACTATCGAAAACGCCATTAAGGGTAGTCTTAATATCATCGAACAAGACCGCGAACGTGAAATTATTTCGCGCCGCTTTGGTTTGTCCGGACAAAAAGAAACACTTGAGCAAATTGGCGAACTATTAAACATTACACGTGAGCGCGTACGCCAGCTCGAGAAAGCCATCCTTGTACGTCTACGTATTGGCGCTGAAGAAGGCCAGATTGAAGACCTCGCCGCCGCGGAAAAACTAATCATTCGTAATCTTACCGAACTTGGACGCGTTGCTCGTACAACCGACCTCGCCGACCGCCTCTACGGTCACAAAGCTAGCCCCGCCGAACGTGCCAAATTAACATTTATCGCTTCAATTTCAAAAAATCTCACCGCCATCGACGAAAACGACCTATACTATGCAGCCATCGGTATCGCTGAATACGGCGATACCAAGACCGTCCACGCTCGCGTCGACGAAATCGTTTCCATCATTAAGAAAAACAAAAAACCTATGACAATCGACGAACTTGACGCAGATCTAGATTATGAGCATCCAGATCATATTAAAGCAGTTGCGTCTATCTCCAAACTTCTTGCCTCTCTAAATGGTCTCTGGGGATTAGCAAAGTGGCCAACTGTGAATCCGCGCAACATTCGCGACAAGATCTTTGTCGTTCTTGAAGCCAAAAAAGAGCCGATGCATTTCTCCGACATCGCTGAAGCAATTTCGAAATCCGACTTCCGCCGCAAAAACGTCACAATCCAAGCCATTCACAACGAATTAATCAAAGACTCACGTTTTGTTCTAATCGGACGCGGCATCTACGCCCTCAGCTCTTGGGGATACCGCAAGGGAACTGTTGCTGATATTATCACCGACATTTTGAAAGAAGCTGATGAGCCACTTACACGCGAAGAAATTGTCAAACGCGTCTTGCATGCCCGCAAAGTCAAAGAAACCACTGTTTTGCTCAACTTGCAAAACAAACAACTTTTTGACAAAGTCGACAAAGATTCATACACCCTTGCCGCTAACAACAAATAGCTCCCACCAACAATTTGTGCTACAATAAAGGTATATGTTTTCTCAGATTATACAATTTATTATTCAGCCTATTGTTTGGATCCCGTTAGTTTTAATTTTAGGGTTTCTCACCTACCGCAACTACAAAAAGCTCAACCGTCTAAAAGTACTCAACGTCGATTCCGTACTTTTGATGCTTGAAATCCCGCGCGCAAACGACAAAAAGGAGCTCGCCGCTGAGCAGCTCTTTGCTAGTTTGCATGGTATCCTGCGCGATAAAGCCGAGCTTCAAAACTCTAATGGCGTCCAAGAACATCTTAGTTTTGAAATCGTCTCAACAGGTGGCCAAATCCGTTTTTACGTCTGGGTGCCAAAAATCCTTCAAAGCTTCGTTGAAGGTCAAATTTACGCACAATATCCTACTGTGCAAATTTATAAAATGGATGACGACTACGTTGACGACCGCTCTAAATACCCCATAGTATACACCGCCGAACTTGACCTCACCGAAAACGAAGCCCTGCCGATCAAAACATTTGAAAACTTTGAAGTCGATCCGCTCGCTGGTATCACTGGTACACTCGCCAAACTCAATCCTGACAATTCTGAAGAATTGTGGGTACAGATTCTCACTCGTCCAATCCCTGACGATTGGCATAAAAAGACTACCGATCGCTGGGTACAGAAAATCAAAAGCGGTCGTAGATTCTTTGGTAGTAACAGCAATGGTATCGATTGGCACTGGATTCTTGGGCTTTTTAGCGCACTTTTTCAACCACCCACTGGCGGAACTACTGGAGAAAAAACAGAATTATCCGAACGCGACAAAACTCGCATCGCCAAAGCCGAAGAAAAAGCCACTAAGCTCGGTTATGAAGTCAAAATTCGCCTCACCTATCTCGGCAATGACCAAACTAGCGCAAAGCTCAACATGCAAGCCCTAGTCGGTACTTTTAAACAATATAATTCAACCAATCTTAATGGCTTCCACCTCACTGGCGGTAGTTTCAAAATGGAAGATCTTGATGCCTACAAACTCCGTCAATTCAGCGAGCGAGGGTTTATCCTCAATATTTCCGAGCTAGCTAGTGTTTACCATCTCCCTCACACTAGTGTCGAAACCCCAAACATCGTCTGGGCTAGCTCTAAAACCGCCGAACCTCCTGCTAAATTACCACTCGTAACTGGCGATCCAGCTCACGACGAAAACATTTCAGCCTTTGGCCTAACCAACTTCCGTGGCATCAACCATCAATTCGGCATGTATCGACGCGACCGCTCTAGGCACGTCTACATCATTGGGCAAACCGGCGCCGGCAAAAGCGGCATGCTAGAATTATTTGCCCTCAGTGATGTCTTTTACAATCAAGGGTATTGTATTATTGATCCGCACGGCGACTTTGCCATCAACAACCTACGCTTCGTTCCCGAGCACCGCATTCAAGACGTAGTTTATTTCAACCCTGCCGATACTGCTTTCCCAGTCGCATTTAATCCACTAGAACTCGATGATCCCGCCCGTAAACCCAACGTCTGTTCTGAAGTTATCGGCGTTCTCAAACGCATGTTTGGCGATTCATGGGGTCCAAGGCTTGAGCATATCCTCCGCTATACGCTCCTTGCACTACTAGATCGTCCAGAGACCACACTTCTTGATATTTCCCGCATTCTTACTGATAAGGATTTTCGTAAAGAAACCCTAGATTATTGTCGCGACGTTACCGTTCTGCAATTCTGGAAACATGAATTCGGTCAATGGAATGAAAAACAAGTCAACGAAAGTATCGCACCTGTACTCAATAAGGTCGGCGCCTTCACTGCCAACCCAATCATCCGCAATATCATCGGTCAGCCAAAATCTAGTTTCAATGTTCGCAAAATCATGGATGAAGGCAAGATTTTAGTCGTCAACCTATCTAAGGGTCTAATTGGTGAGGATAATGCTAGCATTCTCGGTGCATTCCTCGTCACCAAAGTCCAGCTTGCAGCAATGTCACGCAGCGATATCCCAGACGTCGCAGACCGTCGTCCATTCTATCTTTACGTCGATGAGTTCCAAAACTTCGCCACAGACAGTTTTGCTGTCATTCTATCCGAGGCTCGCAAATATGGCCTCAACTTGACAGTCGCCAACCAATACATTTCCCAGATGACCGATTCAGTACGCGACGCCGTGTTTGGTAACGTCGGAACCACCATTTCCTTCCGGGTTTCCGCCGATGATGCTCCAATTCTTGCCAAACAATTCGAACCAGTCTTTGATCAGGCCGACCTCATCCAGATGAATAACCGCCATTTCGTCATCTCAATGATTATCAACGGGGAAAAAGCCCCTGCCTTTTCAGCCACCACTCTATCTCTACCAACCACTCCACAAGATAATTTTGACCAAATCGTACAAAGCTCACGCCGCTTGTACGCCCGCCACCGCGAAGAAGTCGAAGACGAAATTCGCACTACAATCGAACAATCTGAAAAATACAAAAAGGAATTGTCAGACTCTGGTCGCGCAGCTGGCAGCGAAGGGAACAATAACGAACAAAAACCGAATAAGCCTCAATTTCAATTTACTCCCAACCCCCAAAATGATTTCCGCAAACTTAAATTATCACCAAACGCAGCCGAAGGGAAAGAACGGCTAAGTCTAAAAGATCTTGGCACAATTGTCGCTCAAAAAACTCCTGATGACAAACATAAGTCTAACCCTCACAATCAACAAAATCGCCGCAAAAAATTCCAAAACAACAAATCTAACTAGCTATTTTTATGAACCTCGAACAGCTCACCAATCTCGTGCTCAACCTTAGCGAGACACCATTAACGCGGATTCGTCTTGCCAAGACAGTTTATTTTGTGCACAAAGAACTCACGCGTAAAAAGCTAATGCAGCCCCAAGATATTGCTTATATACGCCTACCTCTAGGGCCAACCCCTGACGGTCTATCCGATATTATTGTCAACCACCCAGAGATTATTACCCATAATATTACAAACACCAATCTTC